>JAFBAM010000151.1 GCA_019247755.1 Sphingomonas sp. | reverse complement strand
GTGCGTTCGGCATAGGCCTCGATGGATATATCGACCTTGTTGACGACGGATGCGACCTCGGTCTTCGCTTCCCAGAGCGGCTTGCCCGTCTCGCGCGCGATCAGCTCGGCAAAACCCGCTTCCTCCTTCCGGACAACATTAGCAAAGCGCCACAGCGCCTCGATGCGATATGCGTTGGAATGCGCTGCCCATTCCGGCCAGGCGGTGCGCGCGGCAGCGACTTCCTTGGGTGCGTCGCCAAGCTTCGCCGACCACAGCTCCTTGCCGGTCGACGGATCGTACGAGACAAGCTCGTCGGCCGCGGGCGTGCGCGCAGCCGGCTCGGCCTTTTGCTCAGCTTGTCCTTGCATTCTGCCCCATCGCTTCGCCCATTAGACGAATTGCCTTAACCTTGTTGTTAAAGGGCTGCCAGTCATCGCGCTCGGCGATCGCCGACCAGATTGCCTCCACTTCGTCGATATGCATCGAACAGGGGCCGGTACCGCTCCAATATGGGTGCGATTTTGCACGCACGCGACCTTTGAGGAGTGCGGCTAGCTCACGAAATCGCTCGCCGGGGTAAAGCTCCGTTCCCGGATCGTTCCCGCCGCGCCAGTCGAAGAAGATCCGGTCGATCGGTTGGGCCCTGGTTCCAAGTGCTCGAACGAGCGCGCCAGCGATAGGGCGATCATCGTCGCCGCGTTCAATGTCGAGGCGGGTGAGCAGCGCATCAACCAGCGCTTCGTCAAACCGACTGCTCCATTCTCCAAGGAGCTCCGACAATGTCGGTGCTTCGCCGATCAACGAAAGGCAGCCGGCAAGCTGGGCGAGGTCCCAGTGGATCGCTTCCGGCTGCCGGCCGAAGGCATAGAGGCCGTAATGGTCGAAATAGGCGGCGGTGAATTCCGGCTCCCACTCGGGCGTGAACCGCCAGGGCCCGTAATCGAAGCTCTCGCCCGTGATGCTGATGTTGTCGCTGTTGAGGACGCCGTGGACGAAGCTCGCTGCGATGTAAGATGCGGCAAGGGTCGCGGTCGCGCTGCTGGCCAGGTCGAACAGCCGCAGCGCATTCTCCGCGTCGTCTTCCGATGGCTGCTCGAGGTAGAGGTTCTCGAGACAATAGCGGGTCAGCTTCTTCAGGTTCTCGACCTCCTCGTAGAAGGCGAGGCGCTGGAAGGTACCGATGCGGATATGGCCGTGGCTGAGGCGTGTGAGCACCGCGGACCGCGTCGGCGAGGGCTCGTCGCCGCGCTCAAGTGCTTCGCCGGTCTCAAACAAGGCGAACGTCTTCGACGTGTTGACGCCGAGCGCTTCGAGCATCTCGGTCGCCAGCACTTCGCGGACGCCGCCCTTGAGCGTCAGGCGGCCGTCCGCGGTCCTGCTGTAAGGCGTTTGGCCCGATCCCTTGGTGCCAAGGTCGAGCAGGCGCCCGCGTTCGTCGCGAAGCTGAGCGAAGGTGAAACCGCGGCCGTCGCCAATGTCGGGATTGTACACCCGGAATTGGTGGCCATGGTAACGCAGCGCCAGCGGTTCGGTGAGATTGTCAGCCAGCGGCTCGAACCGACAGAAATGGCACCCCCAACCCTCTTCGCTCAGCTCCAGCCCGGTCCGCTCGGCCCAGCGTTCGTTGACGAAGCGCGGAATGCACTTGGGAAAGTTCGCCGGATGGACGGGGTCGTAAAAGTCCGGCCCAAGGGTGAGAAGCTTTGGGTCGGGCCGGTAGGAGGTCACGGTGCTTCAAGTGGAACGGATGCGCCCGAGTTCCAACCCTCAGTCGATTAGCTTCTTCAGTTTAGCGATCGCGTCGGCGTCGGTCTCTGTCGCGGCGATGGTACCAGCGAACTGGCCGGAGCGGTCGAACAGCAGGACCGTCGCCGTATGCTCCATCTCCTTGCCCGCCATCGGGTGGGGGGAGGGCTCGGCGAAAATCCCGTATTGCTTCTTCACCTGATCGATCTGCGTCTTACCGCCGGTCAGGCCGATGATCGGCGCGTTGAACAGATTGGCATATTGGCCGACCTCCTTTGCACCGTCGTGCACGGGATCGATGGTGACGAAGACGATATTCAATGCTTGGTCGTTCGCGGCCTCCCTGCGGAGCTTGACGAGCCGTGAGAGGGTCGTCGGGCAGACATCGCCGCAGCGAGTGAAGCCGAAATAGATGGCATAGGGCTTTCCGGCGAGCGCCTGGCTCGAGAAAGTTTTGCCATTGCCGCCAATCAACTCGAACGGTCCACCGAAGCTTTCCTTGATCAGGCCGGCCGCTCCCTGAGGAGCTGGCGCGTTTCGGTCGGCACCGATCCAAAGCGCTGCAACGCCGATCACCGCGAGCAGGACCAGGAGCCACGCCGTCACGCGCAATTGCTTCAGCCTCGATGCGTCCAAATCAGATCACCATGCGCAAGTTGGCGCCGCCCTCGGGCGCGTCGAGCGCGCATATCGACCCGCCGTGGGCCAGCGCAACCTGTCGTGCGAAGCTGAGGCCCACGCCGCTGCCGCCCTTGTGGGTGGTATAGAAGGGAAGGAAGATGTCCTCACGCCTCGCCTCCGGAATGCCGGGCCCGTTGTCGCGCACCTCGATCCGGAAATGGCCGTTCGGTTCCCGCGCCAAGCCAAGCACGACCACTGCTTCGTCGAAATCCGCTGTCGCTCGGATCGAGTTCCTGAGCAGATTGAGCAATGCCTGTGCGAGCAGCTCAGGATCAGCGGTCAGGTTCATCGTCTTGGGCTCAACCTCGATCCGCGCGTCGATCTTTCGTTGGGCTGCATTGGCAAGGGCGAGGCGCATGATTTCTTCCGCCCACGGCCGAGCCTTGAACTGCCGGCGGTGAATATCGGGGGCACGGGCGAACTCGCGATAGCTTTCGACGAAGCGCAAAATCCCTTCGGCGCGCCGAGCGACGGTCTCGGTCGCGGTCTTTGCATCGGAGAGCGCATTGTCGCGCTTGGCGGCGGTGGCCACCAGGTCCGCACCGGTTCGAGCGAGCGACGTCACCGGCGTGAGCGAGTTCATGATCTCATGCGTCAGCACCCGCACCAGATCAGCCTGCGCGGCAACTTCCAGCGCACCGAGTTCGCTCTGCACCGGCAATATGGAGAGGACCGTCACGGGCTGGTCGAGCCGCGCCACCTGGGCTGACGCGAAAATCGCCTTCTGTGGTACGCCGTCGAGGATCAGTCGCGTGATCTTACGCGTGCCTGCCGGCAGGGTGACTGCCGCCGCAAGCTCGGGACCGAGCGCCTCGAGGTCTTCAATCCGGTTGAGCGGCAGCCGCGCGAACAGCTGGCGCGCAGCTTTGTTTAGGATCTGGACGCGGCCTTCGCGATCCACGGTCAACAATGCGCTCGGCGCATCGTCGACGATTGCGGAGAGGTAACGGGCCTCGGCGCTTTCTTGCGTGTGCCGGGCTTGCAGTGTCTTCAGCGCCTGGTCGAGCGTTGCTCCTAGCACGTCGAATCCACCGCCGCTGGGGTCGGAGAAACGCTGCGAATAATCCTCGAAGCGCACGCTCTCGATGAACCGCGAGACGAGGAAGTTGGTGCGCCGGATGAAGTTCCACAGGCTCATCAGCGCGATGATCCCGATGATCGCCGCGACGATCAGGCCCGCTCGCACGCCCGGCGTGATCGCCGCCTTCGCGATCAGCAGGATCGCGCCGATGAGGAGCAGCGTGCGCCAGGCGAGCCCGAATTCGAACTTGCGCCTAAAGTCCATGCTTCTCCATGCGCCGGTAGAGAGCGCCGCGCGAGAGGCCTAGCTCCGACGCGGCGAGCGACACGTTGAAATGGTGCATGCGCAGCGCGCGCTCGATCATCTGCTTTTCCAGCTGGTCGAGGTTCAGGCTGTCGCCCACGACAGACAGCGACGCGGCCTCGGACCGCTGCGGCAGCGGGAAGTCGTCGAGCCGGTAACGGTCCCCGTCGGCCATGATCACCGCCCGCTCTGATGCATGGCGCAGGGCGCGGACGTTGCCGGGCCAGTCGTGGCGCACCAATGCCTCCAAGACATGTGGCGGAATCTCGCGCTGCGGCTTGTCATATTTGCGCGCGTAGAGACCGAGATAGTGGTCGAGGAGGAGGGGCACGTCTTCGCGCCGCTCGCGCAGGGGCGGGAGGGCGATCTCGATCGTATTTAGCCGGAACAGCAGGTCCTGTCGGAAGCGCTTCTCATCGGCGAGCGTGTCGTTCGAAGCGTTGGTCGCTGCGACCACACGCACGTCGATTGGGATCGGCTTGTTAGCCCCGACGGGAACCACCTCGCGCTGCTCCAGCGCAGTCAGCAGCTTGGGCTGGAGATGCAGCGGCAAATTGCCGATCTCATCGAGGAACAGGGTGCTGCGGTCAGCGGCCTTGAGCCGCCCCATGCGGTCGGTGTCGGCGCCGGTGAAGGCGCCTTTGACGTGGCCGAACAGCTCGGACTCGAAGAGGCTCTCGGCGGTCGCGCCGAGGTCTACCGAGATCATGGGATGCTCGCTTCGCCGCGATAACCGGTGGATCTCGCGCGCGACAATCTCCTTGCCGGTGCCGTTCTCGCCGAGGATCAAGACGTTGGCGTCGGTTGGAGCAGCGCGGTCGATGAGGGTGCGCACGCGCTGCATTGCTTCGGACTTGCCGAGCAGCGGGGTTTCGGTGGTGGGGGTGAGCTCGGACGCGCGGCCTCGCTCGATCCGTGCATCGATACGGCTCTTGCGCAGGGC
>JAFBAM010000001.1 GCA_019247755.1 Sphingomonas sp. | reverse complement strand
TCGTCGAGCATGTAAAGCCGTCCTTCGGAGATCGAGAAATGGGCGCCGTGAAGCTTTAGGCTTCCGGCCCGCTCACGCTGCGCGATCCACGGGAAGGTCCGCAGATTGGCGAGGCTGACCTTCACAGCCTCCTGCTCCATGTCCAGGAAGGCATCGGCATCCAGTTCGGTATGTCGTGAGCGTACCTTGTCACGAGCTCGATCCAGCATGCGGACCCAATCGGCGATGAATTGGCCTTGACCGGCCCTTCGGTCGTCGAACTGACCGGTCAGCGACGCCGCGCAGCCGCCGCACAGCCCGTGGCCCATCACGAGGATCTCCTCGACCTCCAACTGCGTCACTGCGAATTCCAGCGCGGCCGAAACACCGTGATAGCCGCTGGTCGTCTCATAGGGCGGCGCGAGCGCGGCAATGTTCCGGGCGACGAACATCTCACCGGGTCGGGCGTCGAAGATGTGCGAAGGGTCGACCCTGCTGTCCGCGCAGGACAGGATCATGACCTTGGGGCTCTGTCCCTCGGCCAGTTCGGACCAACGTTCGCGCTCGCGCGCCCAGTCTTGTTCGCGGAAGCGGCGATAGCCTTCGATCAGCTGGGATATGGTGGACATGCGACGCGGCTAGCCAGAAGGGGCAGGGGTGGCAAGCGGGCTTAGCAGTCGCTATCTGGCCGGCATGAACGCGCCAACCGCCGTCCCGAAGCAGCGCAAGCCCGATTGGATCCGGGTGAAGGCGCCTGTGAGCGAGGGCTATCACAACACGCGCAAGCTGATGCGCTCGCTGAACCTTGCGACGGTCTGCGAAGAGGCGGCCTGTCCGAACATCGGTGAGTGCTGGACCAAGAAGCACGCGACGGTGATGATCCTGGGCGACACGTGCACGCGGGCCTGCGCCTTCTGCAACGTAAAGACCGGAATGCCGCGGGCGGTCGATCCGCTGGAGCCCGAGCACGTCGCGACGGCAGCGGCGGAGCTGGGCCTGGAGCATATCGTCATCACCTCGGTCGACCGTGACGACCTGCCCGATGGCGGCGCGAAGCAGTTCGTGAAGGTCATCGAGGCGCTGCGGAAACGCGCACCGAACACCACGATTGAGATCCTGACGCCGGATTTCCGCAACAAGAGCGAGGCGGCGGTTGAGGAAATCGTCGCCGCCGGGCCCGACGTCTACAACCACAATCTTGAGACCGTGCCGCGCCTCTATCCGACGATCCGTCCGGGCGCGCGCTATTACGCGTCGCTGCGGTTGCTTGAGAGCGTGAAGCGCAAGGCGCCGCACATCTTCACGAAGTCAGGCGTCATGGTCGGCCTCGGCGAGCAGCGGCTCGAAGTGCACCAGGTGATGGACGACATGCGTTCCGCGGGCGTCGATTTCCTGACCATGGGCCAGTACCTCCAGCCGACGCCGCGCCACGCGAAGGTCGAGGAGTTTGTCACCCCTAAGGCGTTCGACGCCTATGCCGCCATTGCCCGGGCCAAGGGCTTCCTGCTGGTCGCCGCCTCACCGCTGACGCGATCGAGTTATCATGCCGGCGACGACTTCAAGAAGATGCAGGCGGCGCGGAATGCCCAGCTGGAGCGTTCGAACGGCTGATGCCGCGCCACAGCGAGACCAAGCATCTACCCTATACGCCGGAGCAATTGTTCGACCTCGTCGCGGACGTTGCCCGTTACGATGAGTTCCTGCCCTGGGTGGTCGCGGTTCGCGTCCGCTCGTCGAGCGAGAAAGAAACGATCGCGGACCTCGTCGTCGGTTTCAATGCCTTCAAGGAACGCTTCACCAGCCGGGTGGTGAAGGAACGGCCAACCCGAATCTGCGTCGATTATGTCGATGGCCCGCTCAAATATCTCCACAATGAATGGAAGTTCGAGCGAGCGGCCGATGGCGGCACCAATGTCGGCTTTTCGGTCGATTTCGCCTTTAAATCGCGTCTGTTCGAGACCCTTGCAGGCTCAATGTTCGATCGGGCGCTGCGGCGGATGACGTCGGCCTTCGAACAGCGCGCCGCGGCGCTTTACGGCATCAGCAAATCGAGTGCGCAGAGCGCCGCCTGAAGGCGGACGCCCGAGCGGGTCTTCTCATCGAAGAACTTCTGGTCGGCGACGATCTTCGCCGGGTCCACGCCGCGCTCGGCGATAGCAAAGACGACCGTGCCAACTGGCTTCGCCGGCGTTCCGCCCCCAGGACCAGCGATACCTGTGATGGCAACCGCGATGTCGGCATCCGATGCAGCGAGCGCGCCGCGGGCCATGGCCCAAGCGGTCGCGACGCTGACCGATCCGAATGTCTCGACCACCTCCTCGGATACATGCAGCTCATGGATTTTCGAGGCGTTCGAGTATGTTACATAACCTGCTTCAAACATTTCCGAGGAACCGGGGATCTCGGTCAGAGCGGCGCTGACTAGACCCCCGGTGCAACTTTCGGCCACCGTCACCCTCCGGCCCGCTTTGCGATTGGCCTCGACCACGTCCCGGGCCTTGTCGACCAATGCCTTGGGGAGGAGGAAATCGCCCACTGATGGATCAGCCCTGACAGATTTTGAAATTGCCCGACGGCTTCTTTTCGCTTTCCAGCGCGACGATTTGCACAATGATTTGCGACACGTTGGAGGCGGGCAGGGGCGCCAGTGCCGCCGTGAGCTTGTCGATCCGTGCGCATGACGCAGGTTTGATGTCGCCCGTAATGGCGGCCGAGAGACCGGCAGTCAGCAAGCCCTTCAGCGTCTCGTCAGACAAGGCTTGGAAAATCTTGTCGGCCTTTTCGTCCGAGCCGGCCGCCTTCATGAAGGCGGCCTTCGCAATCGGCCAGTTTCCCGCTGCTGAGGCGCGGTAGCGGGTCACGAGCCGCGTCGCCTGGCTGGAAAGAAATGCCTGGCTTGGAAGTGCCGGTCCGCACTTCTTCGCTACCGAGTCGAGCAATTCCGGCAGCGCATAATCGAAGAGCGCCGTCGCTTCCGTCTCGGTAAGGCATTGCGGTGTGCCTTCTGCAGCAGCCATGGACGATGTTGCCATCAGGGCTAGGACCGACGCAGATTTCATGAATAAACGCATACTATAGTTCCCCTTCATTTGGTCGGGTCGCTTATGCGCGTACATCTTAACAAGCCGACATCCTGACGCTGGCGACCGCTTGTGCGGCAATGCCTTCGCGCCGTCCCGTGAAGCCGAGGCCTTCTGTAGTCGTCGCCTTCACGCTGACCTGGTCAACGCGCAAGCCCGCGATTTCGGCGATGCGGGCGCGCATTGCGTCGCGATGCGGTCCGACCTTCGGTGCCTCGGCAATGATGGTGCAGTCGACATGATCGATGATCGCGCCGCGCGCACGCAGCAGTTCGACGGCGTGAGTGAGGAAGATGGCGGACGCAGCGCCCTTCCAGCGCGCATCCGATGGCGGGAAATGCTCACCGATATCTCCCAGGCCGGCAGCTCCGAGGAGTGCATCGGTGATTGCGTGGAGAACAACGTCGGCGTCGCTGTGTCCGGACAGGCCGCGGCTGTGCTGGACTTCGATCCCGCCGAGCATGATCGGGCCATCTCCGGCAAACGCATGGACGTCGAAGCCCATGCCCGTCCGGGGGCTTAGACGGCCGGCGAGCCACTGTTCGGCCCGTTCGAAGTCCGACGGCAGTGTAAGCTTCTCAAGAGCGGGGTCGCCTGCGACGGCCGCGACCCTCAGGCCGGCGGCACCGGCGACCGTCGTCTCGTCCGTCGGGGACGAGCCCTGCCAGCGATCGTAAGCCGACCTGAGCGCATCCAGCCGGAACGCCTGCGGTGTCTGCACGCGGGCGAGGCCGGTCCGATCAACCGGCTCGCCAAGCGTGTCACCGATGCGCGCCAGCGTGTCTCCAACGGGCAAGACCGGCGCGGCTCCTTCGAAGAACTCCAGGCTGGCGATCAGCCGGTCCACCACCTCGGGCGGACAGAAGGGGCGGGCGGCATCATGCACAAGCACGGCGTCGCCGTCGATTGCCGCGAGACCGGCCCGGACGGAATCGGCTCGCTCCGCGCCGCCCTCGATCAATTCGCCGACATCAACGCCGTTCAGCGCGGCCGCGGCGCTTTCCTGCTGGCCTTTGCCAACCACGACGCGGGTCGACCGGATCGCGGGGTGTCGGGACAAGGCTTCCACGGCCCAGCGCAGCACCGGCTTGCCGCTCAGCAGGCGGAATTGCTTGGGCACGAGCCCGCCCATGCGGGAACCGCTGCCCGCAGCAACGATGAGCGCAGTCGTGGTCATTGCGGCGGCGGCTCTAGGCGTGCTTGCCTTGTCCGCCAAGGGCTTCTCCACTATCTGCGGCGCTTCAATGAGCGTCCTGAAGCCCATCAAGATCGGCCCGGTCGAGGTCGCGTCGCCGGTTATCCTGGCGCCGATGACGGCGGTCACCGACCTTCCGTTCCGGCGCATCGTCAAGCGCTATGGGGCGGGGCTGACCGTCAGCGAGATGATCGCCAGCCAGGCCATGGTCAGGGAAACGCGCCAGTCGCTTCAGAAGGCGATGTGGGATCCGGCCGAGGAGCCTGTGTCGGTCCAGCTCGCGGGGTGCGAGCCGCACGTCATGGCCGAAGCCGCCAAGCTCAACGAGCAGCGTGGTGCCGCGATCATCGACATCAACATGGGCTGCCCGGTGAAGAAGGTGGTCAATGGCGAAGCGGGATCGGCGCTGATGCGCGACCTCCCGCTCGCGGCGAGGCTGATCGATGCGACCGTGAAGGCGGTGAAGGTCCCGGTCACGCTCAAGACCCGCATGGGCTGGAACCACGACAACCTGAACGCGCCCGAGCTTGCCCGGATCGCCGAGGACCTCGGCGTGCAGATGATCACCATCCACGGGCGCACGCGCTGCCAGATGTATAAAGGCGAGGCCGACTGGGCCTTCGTCCGAAGCGTCAAGGAAGCGGTGTCGGTGCCGGTGATCGTCAACGGCGACATTTGCTCGATCGAGGATAGCCGTGAGGCGCTGCGCCAGTCGGGTGCCGATGGCGTGATGATCGGTCGCGGCGCTTACGGCCGTCCGTGGCTGATCGAGCAGGTGATGAGCGAGCTCGGCGGGGGAGGGCATCGCCCCGACCCCAGCCTCGACGAGCAGCTTTCCGCGATGCTCGAACAATATGACGACATGCTCCGGCTCTACGGCATGCACACTGGCGTGAACCTCGCGCGGAAGCATATCGGCTGGTACACTAAGGGCCTGCCGGGATCGGCCGAGCTCCGCAACAAGGTGAACCAGCAGGACGATCCTGCAGTCGTCGTCAGCATGTTGCAGGAATTCTATTCGCCGTGGCTCGCGCGCTCCGCTGCCTGAGCGAAATCGGCGCAAACTGACTGTGTTTTTCGTGCAACGCCCGTGCTACGGCGCGCGCGAATGGATGCGCGTACGGCCGAATCGCCAGTGATGTCGGATCAGCAAGGCTGGCTGCAGCAGGAACGGGTGAGCGGGCGGTTCTACGACCGGCTGGCCTGGGTGATTGCGGCTTTCCTGGCGGGCATGATGGCGCTGAGCTTCTGGCTCCTCCGTCGCGGGGCCGAGCCTGGGACGCTGCTGCGGCCGCCGCTGATCGCGCTGCTACTGATCCTGAACCTGCTGCCGGCGATTGCGCTGATGGTCCTCTATGCCCGCAAGGTTGCCGTGCGGCGGGCGGAGCGGGGCGGGCTCGGCAGCGGACGTCTTCACGTCCGTCTCGTCGCCTTGTTCTCGGTGATTGCCGTGGTCCCGACCGTGCTGGTCGCGATCTTCGCGTCCGTGCTCTTCCAGAGCGGTCTCGAATTCTGGTTCTCGAACCGTGCCCGTTCGATGCTCGAGAACACAGTGCAGGTCGCGCGGACGAGTTACGATCGCGAAGTGGAACGCGTCGCGAACGAGACCGTAACAATGGGCGGCGATGTGAGCGATTACCTTCGACAGGTTTCGATCGATGATCCAGCGTTCGCTAAGCCTTTCAGCCAGCAGGTACTGTACCGCAACCTCTCGGAAGCGATCATCTTCACCTATGGGCCCGACCAGCAGATCCGGACTTTAGCCCTGGTCAACCCGTACAATCGCGCACTCGATAAGGTTATTGCACCAGACAAAATCGCCGCGCTGCAAAAACAGGCCGTTGTGCCCATCAATTCAGCTGATCGCGTCGGGGCGCTAACTCGCCTAGACTACGGCCCGAACAGCTACCTTTACGCCTCTCGAGTCTTCGAGCCTCAGTTCCGCGAACAACTTGACCGCGCCAATGAGGTGATGCGCGATTACCAAGCACTGCTTGGGAAATCTCGCGTCAATCAACTGCGCTTCAACGCTGCGCTGCTCCTAGGCGCCCTGATCATCGTCGGCTTGTCGATCCTCACCGCGCTGCGCCTTGCGGACCGGCTGGTTCGCCCGGTCGGCGAGCTCGTGAACGCAGCGGGCCGCATTGAGGCCGGCGATTTCTCAGCCCGGGTTCCCGTCGCCAAGACCGAGGACGAGGTCCAGACACTCGCCACCGCCTTCAACCGCATGACGGGCAGGCTGGAGGAGCAGACCAATGCCCTTCGGGCTGCCAATACGCAGCTCGACACCCGTCGCGCTTTTATCGAGGCGGTGC
Source organism: Sphingomonas sp. (assembly GCA_019247755.1). GTDB lineage: Bacteria > Pseudomonadota > Alphaproteobacteria > Sphingomonadales > Sphingomonadaceae > Sphingomicrobium. The sequence goes on along the minus strand of JAFBAM010000001.1, from coordinate 2,964 downwards.
TGTCGAGCGTGACTGCCGGCGTCATCGCGGTCGATGGCGGGCTTCGCATCCGTCTTCTCAATCGGACGGCGGAAACCCTTCTGCAGAATGGCGAGGAGGAGCTTGATGGCAAGAGTCTCGGAACGGTCTCGCCCGAGCTCGACGAGTTCATGCGCGGCGACAATTCCGAGGCGACCGTCCTAATTGCTGACGAAGGCGTGCAGCGGACCCTGGCGGTGAAGCGCATGCGCTACGCGGACGGCTCCGTTCTCACCTTCGATGACATCACGGACCAGCTTACCGACCAGCGGCGCGCGGCCTGGTCGGACATTGCCCGTCGCATCGCGCACGAGATCAAGAACCCGCTGACGCCCATCCAGCTCGCCGCTGAGCGCCTCCAGCGGCGCTTCGGCAAGGAGATCACGTCCGATACCGATACCTTCAGCCAGCTGACCGGCACGATCGTTCGCCAGGTGGGCGATCTTCGCCGCATGGTCGACGAATTCTCGAACTTCGCGCGGATGCCGAAGCCCGTGTTCCGCGACGAGAATGTGCACGAGATCGCGCGCCAGTCGCTGTTCCTCCACGAGGTCGCGCACCCGGCGGTCACGTTCGTGCTGGAACCGCCGCAGGGCGAATTTCGCATGGTCTGCGACCGCCGCCAGCTCGCGCAGGCGCTCACCAATGTTGTCAAGAATGGCGTAGAAGCTATTGAAGGAAGAAGAAATCGCGGCGAACACAGTATCGCCGGCGATCGCATCGAGCTGAAGCTCCACGACGACGTCAGCAACCTCGTCATTGACGTGCTGGACACAGGCATCGGCCTTCCCGAAGACCGTGAAAGGCTGACGGAGCCCTACGTGACGACGCGGGTCAGAGGGACCGGCCTTGGTCTCGCGATCGTCAAGAAGATCGTCGAGGAGCATATGGGCGAAATCGCCTTCCTCGACCGCCCCGGGGGAGGGACGCACGTCCGAATCTCCTTCGACACCGCGAAGCTTGCCGCGCTGGCCACGGACCATTCACCGGCATCCGGCGATGACGATCAAACCGAGAGTGATGAGGAAGCCTGATGGCGCTTGAAGTTCTGGTTGTGGATGATGAGGCGGATATTCGCGATCTTGTCAGCGGCGTCCTCGAGGATGAGGGATATGCCGTCCGGGCGGCTGCGGACAGTTCGCAGACGCTCGATGCAGTCGAGGAGCGGCGACCGTCTATGGTGCTGCTCGACGTGTGGCTGCAGGGCTCGAAGCTCGACGGCTTGCAGCTGCTGCAGGAGATCAAGCGCCGCGATCCGACGATCCCGGTGCTGATGATCTCGGGTCACGGCAACCTGGACACGGCCGTGGCGGCGGTGAGGGAAGGGGCCATCGATTTCATCGAGAAGCCGTTCGAGGCCGAGCGGCTGCTCTACCTCGTCGACCGCGCTACAGAAACCGAACGTCTCCGGCGAGAAAACGAGACGCTCCGCCTCCAGGTGGGCCAGGAGGACCAGCTCCACGGCAATTCGGTCGCCATCAACAGCGTCCGAGCTACTCTGAAGCGCGTAGCTCCGACTGGCAGCCGCGTGCTCATCTCCGGGCCTCCGGGAGTAGGCAAAGAAATTGCAGCGCGGATGATCCACCAATGGAGCCCGCGTGCCAAAGCGCCGTTCATCGTCCTGTCAGCGGCAATGATGAGCCCGGAGCGGGTCGAGGAAGAGCTGTTCGGCACCGAGTCCGAGGGCGTCGTCCGGCCAGGGCTGCTCGAGCATGCGCATGGCGGTACCCTGTTCCTAGACGAGATCGCCGACATGCCACTGACAACGCAGGGCAAGATCCTGCGCGTCCTCACCGACCAGAGCTACACCCGCGTCGGCGGGCAGCGGCCCGTCAAGGTCGACGTTCGCGTTCTCTCGGCAACATCGCGCAACTTGCAGGAAGAGATTGCCGCGGGGCGTTTCCGCGAGGACCTGTTCTACCGGTTGAACGTGGTGCCGGTGAAGCTGCCGTCCCTCCGTGAGCGGCGCGAGGACATTCCGGAACTCGTCAGCCACTTCCTGGCGCGGTTTGCCGCCGAGCGTCGGATGCCGGCGCCGGGCATATCCGAAGAGGCGATGGCGGCGCTGCAGGCGCACGATTGGCCGGGCAATGTCCGCCAGCTGCGCAACATCATCGAACGGACCCTCATCCTCGCTCCGGGCGACCGCGCGTCCTGCATCGAGGTCGACCTGTTGCCGCCTGAAGTGCTGGATAACCAGGGACCGATGAGTGGCGCCAATAACACGATGGCGATCATGGGCAGTCCGTTGCGCGAAGCCCGCGAATCCTTCGAGCGGGAATATCTGAAGATTCAGATCCGCCGGTTCTCCGGCAACATCTCGCGGACGGCATCGTTCATCGGGATGGAGCGTTCAGCGCTTCACCGGAAGCTGAAGGCCCTTGGAATCGGGGACAAGCGGGAGGGTGAGGAGTAGGGCGAAGCATCATGGCCGCCAAATCGCTGAGCCTGCAGGACCATTTCCTGAACAGCCTCCGGCGGGCCAAGCTCCCGGTCACGATCTTCCTCGTCAAGGGCGTGAAGTTGCAGGGCGTGGTCACGTGGTTCGACGCTTTTTCGCTTCTGCTGCGACGCGAGGGCAGCTCGCAGCTGGTCTACAAGCATTCGATTTCAACGATCATGCCGCCCGAGCCGCCGCCGGATTTCACACCGACCGTGCCGAAAGCGGATGGAGGCAAGGCTGGGCTGCAGGACCTGTTTCTCGCCGCTGCTGCGCGTGAGCATGAGCGGATGACCCTTTTCCTGATCAACGGCGTGATGCTTCAGGGAGCTGTAACCGGCTTCGATCAGTTCAGCCTGGTGCTGGAGCGCGGCGGTCAGATCCAGCTAGTCTACAAGCATGCGATCTCGACCTTGCAGCCCGCCCATGCACTGACCTTGGGCCCAGGGCCGAACGGCGAGGGCGAGGAGTCCGGGTCCTGACCTCGGCTTTTGACGGTAACGGCG
>JAFBAM010000327.1 GCA_019247755.1 Sphingomonas sp. | reverse complement strand
ACGCGGTCGAGCCGCCCGTCGAGCGCAATCCCAAGATGTCGGCCGAAAGTGTGAGCGTATTCTACGGCGACAAGCAGGCGCTGAAGGACGTCTCGATCAAGATCTATGACGACCGGGTCACGGCGTTCATCGGCCCGTCGGGATGCGGGAAGTCGACCTTCCTGCGTTGCCTCAACCGGATGAACGACACGATCCCGTCTGCACGCGTCACGGGCAAGATCGAGCTCGACGGCAAGGATATCACCAGCACGGCAATGGACGTAGTCCAGTTGCGCGCGCGCGTCGGCATGGTGTTCCAAAAGCCGAACCCGTTTCCCAAGTCGATCTTCGAAAATGTTGCTTACGGCCCGCGCATCCACGGCCTCTCGGGCTCGAAGTCCGAGCTCGACGGGATCGTTGAAAGCTCATTGAAGCGCGCCGGCCTGTGGGACGAGGTCAAGGATCGCCTGAGCGAGAGCGGCACGGCGCTATCCGGTGGTCAGCAGCAACGGCTGTGCATCGCCCGTGCGATCGCAGTCGATCCCGAAGTCATCCTGATGGACGAGCCCTGCTCGGCGCTCGACCCGATCGCGACGGCCAAGATCGAGGAGCTGATCCACGAGCTTCGCGGCCGCTATGCGATCGCCATCGTTACCCACAACATGCAGCAGGCCGCGCGCGTGTCGCAGCGGACCGCCTTCTTCCACCTCGGCGAGATGGTCGAATACGGCAAGACGTCGGAAATCTTCACCAATCCGCGCGAGCAGCGCACCCAGGATTATATCACCGGCCGTTACGGCTGATCGGAGCTTCAAGGATGCAGCAAGCCAGCGGACATACGCTCAAGGCCTTCGATGAGGACATCGAACGCCTGCGCGCGCTCATCAGCCAGATGGGCGGCCTTGCCGAACATTCGATTGATGAGGCGATGCGCTGCCTTATCCAGCGCGATCTCGAAGGCGCGGCGCTGATCGTCCAGGACGACAAGAAACTGGACGCGCTTGAAATCGAAACAGAGAAGCGCGCTGTGCAGTTGATCGCGCTTCGGGCGCCGATGGCCGCCGATCTTCGCGATGTCGTGGCTGCGCTCAAGATTTCCGGCGTCGTCGAGCGCATCGGCGACTATGCCAAGAACATCGCCAAGCGCGTCCCGCTGCTCGAGAATGTTGGCAAGATCGAGCCGCTGTCGCTGCTTCCCGAGATGGCCCGAATCTCGAACGAGATGGTGCACGATGTCCTCGATGCCTTCGTCGAGCGCGATGCGGAGGCGGCAGTCCGCGTCTGCGAGCGGGATCAGGCCGTCGACGACTTCTACGACTCGATCTTCCGCGCGCTCCTCACGCACATGATGGAAAACCCGCACAACATCGGTCAGTCGGCGCACCTGCTGTTCGTCGCCAAGAACCTCGAGCGCGTCGGCGATCATGCCACCAACATCGCCGAGATGGTCTATTACGCCGCGACCGGCCAGCACATGGCCGACCGGCCTGGCAAGTCGTCGAGCTACTGATGATGAGCAACACACGGCTCCTGCTGGTCGAAGACGATCGAGCCCTCGCCGACCTCGTCACTTTCCACTTCGAGCGGTCGGGCTACGACGTCACCCGCACCGGGGACGGCGAAGAGGCACTGATCCTGGTCGACGAGATCAAGCCTGACGTCATCCTGCTCGACTGGATGATCGAGGGGATCAGCGGCATCGAAGTGTGCAGGCGCCTGCGCCGCCGCCCGACCACCGCCAACGTGCCGATCATGATGCTGACGGCGCGAGGCGAGGAAAGCGATCGCATCCGCGGCTTCGACACCGGTGCCGACGATTACGTGACCAAGCCGTTCAGCCCGCGCGAGCTTGTTGCGCGCGTCGGTGCCGTCCTTCGCCGGGTTCGGCCGGCGCTTGCCGGCGAGCGCTTGTCTTATGCCGATATCGAGATGGACGTCGTCGCGCACCGCGTCCGTCGAGACGGCGAGCAGGTTGCACTCGGTCCGACCGAGTTCCGCCTCTTGAAGCATTTCCTCGAGCATCCCGGCCGCGTCTTTTCGCGCGAGCGGTTGCTCGAAGCCGTCTGGAGTCACGATCCGGATATCGACGCGCGGACCGTCGACGTTCACGTCCGCCGCCTCCGGCAGGCACTCAACGCAAGCGGCCGTCCGGACGTCATCAGGACCGTCCGTTCGGCCGGCTACTCGCTCGACGCCGAGGGCTGAGCCGCCTTCGTCAGACAACTGTTGCGTGGCCGCCACGATTCAAAAAACTGCAACACTAGATTCACCGAACCGACTGCCCAGCCGTCACATCACTGTCGTTGTGCGACCCTAAACGCCCCTTGTCCGGCCCGCCGAGGGCCTGGGGGAAAGGTTAGCATCAATGACGACTCGTTCGCTGGGCGCGACTTCCGCGGCCCGTCACTCCAACATTCATTCCAGCCTTCGCGCACGCGCGCTGATGATGGGCCTGCTGTTGAGTTCTGTCTCGACGGCCGCCTTCGCGCAGGATGCGCCTCCTCCTCCTCCGCCTTCAAATGGCGCAGTGGTCCCAGGCTCGGCGAATACGCCGCAACAGGAACAGACGAACGCCGGCGGTCCGGCGACTGAATCTCCGGCTTCGCCCGCGGCGCCCGCCGCGCCGGCGCAGGCTGCTGCGGACCAGGGCCTTGGCGCGATCATCGTCACCGCGACCAAGCGCGAGACCAACCTCCAGAAAACGCCGATCGCGATCAGCGTCATGAACACGCAGGCGCTTCAGGACCGTCACGTCCAGAGCCTGTTCAACCTCGCCGACGGCACCATCCCGAGCCTCCGCGTCGCCACCTTCGAGGCTCGTCAGTCCGCGCTGACAGTCGGCATTCGCGGCATCGTTCCTTACGACCAGAACCAGACCGCCCGCGACAACGGTGTCAGCGTCTATTTGGACGGCATTGCGCTCGGCAAGACGCAGGGCCTCAACGCGGCGCTCTTCGATATCGAGCGGATCGAGGTCCTGAAGGGCCCGCAGGGCACCCTGTTCGGCCGCAATACCGAGGGCGGCGCCGTGTCGCTCATCACCAAGGCGCCGACCGGCGTCTTCGGTGCGCGGGGCACTGTCGGCGTTGGCAACTTCGGCTCGCGCAATGCCGAACTCCACGTCGACCTGCCGGCCTTCTACAACATCGCGATCAAGCTCGACGGTGTTTACCAGCACCAGGATCCGACCACGAAGGATCCCCTCTCGGGTTCGACCGGCTGGAACTATTACGACCGTAAGGGCGGCCGCGTTGCGGCGCGCTGGACTCCGGTCGACGGCTTCACGGCTGATCTCGCGTACGACTACGCGAAGGACGACAACACTCCTCAGTACAGCCAGCTGATCAACTACAATCCGAACGGCTATGTGGTCGGCGTGTATGGCGCGACGAGCGCCACGAACGCTGCTCCGCGCCTCTTCTTGCCCGGCACCTATACAGTGCCGGGCACGGGCACGCCTTGCGGTGGGACTATCGCTGGGACCTCGACGACACCGGTCTGCATCGCGCCGCTTGCGCCTGTCGTGGGCATCCACCCGCGTCGTCAAAGGGTCGCCGACGTTGGCGTTCCGCAGCAGCCGAGCGTCGACATCACGCACGGTGTCACGGGCACCCTGAAGTATAAGGTGACGCCGGGCCTCGAGCTTCGGTCGATCACGGGA
>JAFBAM010000316.1 GCA_019247755.1 Sphingomonas sp. | reverse complement strand
CGAACGAACGCCTGCCCAGCGATCGGACCTCCAATCGCGCGGCTTCAATCATCTGATAGAGTTCGGCGGCCGTCGAACGTGACGATTCGGCGAAATCAAGGCGGAACAGCAGCTGCTGCGCTTCACAAAGCGCATCGGATAACTCGGCGAGCCAGCGAGCTCGCTCAGCCGCAGCAATTTCAGTCGGTGCGCTGCACACTTGATCCCCCGTCAGAAACGAGCGGCTTACGACATCTGGATTAAGAGGCCACGCAGGTACGTCCAAACTGGAGCCAAAACCGCCTGACTTTCGTCCGTAATGCGCGTTATCACCATCGTGCTCGGTGCGGCGAAACATTCAGGGCGGACCAACATGGACGCGTATTCGAGCAACCCTCTCCAAGTCAGCTATTCCGATTCTTCCGCGCCTGTTCTGGTCGCGGCAAGTAGTGAAACCGCCATGCTCAAGGCGGAGAAGATCATCAGTGCAAATCATCTTCGGATCGGAGCAAGGCTGAAGATCGAAGAAGCACGAGAGCGTATCAAAGTGCAGCCGAAAGCGGCGGCAGTTTGGCTGGAGCTGGATCAAGATTGCGGCGAAGAGATGGACGCGCTCATCAGCCAAGTGAGCCACGATGTTTCACGCGGGCTTTACGCCGCCATTGTATCGTCGACGGCGCCGCTGTTGGACAAAGTAAGTGCCCGCATCGACGAGGATGATGTCGAGGTCATCGTCGATGCCAATGACCTCGAACGGGCGACTGCACTCGCGCTCGCGGTCTCACGCACGAACGCGCCCTTTCGGGTGCTGGACATAGGGGCGGACAATAGCGCCGAGCGCCTTCGACAGCTCAGCGAAGAAGTGAACCGGATAGCGGCGACACTCTCGCGCTTGTCGGCTGGGCCGATGGCCTCCTCGAAAAAACTGCAGGATCTGCCGTCCGGCGAAATAGCGCCTTTATCGGCCGACACGGTCGGGAATGTCATTCGCGCGCGGCGGCTGCGCTCCCGCTTTCTTCCTGAGGAGCTATTTGCCGACCCTGCCTGGGATATGCTGCTTGACTTGCTCCAGGCCGAAATCCGCCAGCACCGGGTCCCGGTGTCAAGCCTTTGCATTGCGGCCGCAGTGCCGGCGACGACGGCTCTCCGCTGGCTGAAGACACTGGTAAGCCAAGGGTTGTTCGTCCGGCGCGCGGACCCTCACGATGGCAGGCGCGTGTTCGTCGAACTGGCGCCCGAAACGAGCCTCGCGATGCGCCGCTACTTTGGGGAGGTAGGCTCGATCGTCGCGATCTGATGGACTTGCCGCCGACCAGCGCACGTGGCACGGCCCAGTGCGGCCGAGCAGGGCCGGGCGGTTAGCTCAGTTGGTAGAGCATCTCGTTTACACCGAGAGGGTCGGCGGTTCGAGCCCGTCACCGCCCACCAATCTGCGATCTAAAGGGAGCGGACAAGCCTGGACGCAACGGCTAGCCAAGGCGGGCTTGACACGACCTGTTGTCGTCCGCCGGCTTCGAGAGGGAGGATCTGTAATTTCTCCTCGTCGCGATTGATGAGGCGCCCGAAGAGGAAGCGGCCCGCGGGACGGGGGATTAGCACATCTCTGTTGAGGGCGTGCGCATAGTCAGCCGGCTCAAGGGTGTCGCACCATAGCTCGTCGCCGGCGCGATAATCGCCGACACTGCCGCCGACAACGACCGCGACCTGGCCTTTGCCGGCACGAGGTGGGACAACGATAGCTGACTTGCGAGGGGCCAAAGCTCCGCCGGGACCAAGGACTGCGGCGACTTTGAGTTCTGGGCTTTCGCCGCCTTCGACCAGATCCTGGGCCTGCACGCCCAGCGCCTGCGCGATCCGGTTCAGCCAGCCAACGGAGACGGTTCGCGTGCCGGTTTCGAGACGACCGATAGTTTGTGGGGTAGTAGGTGGATCGCAGCGCTGCGCCACGTCATCGAGCGTCATACCGCGCGCCCTGCGCACTTCGCGAATTCTCGTGATCATCGGCGCCCCCAAGCGAACCAATATGGTTTTCTTCTGTCCTACACTTTCGCCCGTGTGGCAAGTGCTCGGCAATTATATACTTGAGTGAGCACGAATCATGACAGGGAAAGTCCAACAATCCAAAGAGGTTAGGTTCAACGCTCAGGAAATGGAGCGTCTAGACGCGGCAGCTGACCTGCTTTGGAGGTTCGATCCAGAGCGTCACAAGGCACGGGATTACGCGCTGACCATCGCGAGAACCATTGCGGGATCGCTTCCTTGTCGCCGTGATGGAAGAAACGGCAGTATTTGAGTTCGGTATCAGGATCGCCCCAGTAGTGCATTGCGAGGTTTCCACCCAGCCGAGCGCTCTTGCACAGGCGTTTCTCAAGGACGGCTAGCTGAGATGCCTTGAAGGGTCGCGAAGGGTCTGAGGTCTTTCGCGCTGCGGGAAATATGCGGTGGGACTTCTTATCTCCGCGCCACCCCCAGATCCCGTGAAAAACGTGGTTTCTAGCAACCTTGGTGTCGTCGATACTTTCGCAGAACTCCCGGACTCGCTGCCTGAGTTCTACTTCCGCAATCCTAGCGGTCGCGGCCTTCAGGAAGAGAACTTTTGCGCCGATGGGTTTCTCAGTGACGCCAACGGCGGTCAGCTCGTCCCACGAAAGGTGGGAAACGTGCGCCATGAGGATTTCAACAAAGTATTCGATTTGTCCCCAGAGAACGGCAATCCGCCCGATCTGCGCGTGTTGTTTGTCCGTGAGAGGTGATAGGTAAACTGGGACGAACTCTAGAGGGTCAGACATGGGCGCTCCTGACGAGGAAACCTACTCCGAAGAGGAGGCTGAAAAGCGCGCAGCGGCGGCGCTGAAACGGATGCTTCAGACGCCGCACAAGCAGCACAAGGATAGTAAGAAGGGCAAACGATGACCTTTATCGAAAACCTATGCCACTGCGGTCTGTTGCCCGTTGAATGGCTTCCTACGGGTTGTTTGACGCAACAATCAGACGCCACTGAATAGCCGCCTTATTCGGGTGCATATGGTGCGTCTGCGGCGGTAGTGGGTGGCCTCGCGTTGATACGGCTTCATGACCGCACACTTGGCAACGGTAGATGCCAGACAGCGGAGTTGCTGCTCCCGGATGGTGCAGCCTGTCAAACTCCGCATTGTTGAGAGGCTTTAGGAACTCTCGGTGCATGTACTCGGCCATACTGGCCTCCCGCTGTTACTCGCGATTCGGCGGCGTGAAGCTAACCCACATTGATGCGGAGTCCAGCGAGCCGAACTAGGCTTGGGAATGACTCGCACGGAAGCGGCCAAGCTCGCTTGGATGTGTCGGCAGCAGGCAGCGATAACCACCAGCCGAGCGGTTGCGATCTGCCTGCGGAAGATGGCCGACGCTTACGAAGCTAGCGCGTCCAGCGACGACGACGCTCCCCAAGCCAACGGGGAGGCTGGAAGTAGCTAGGCTGCGAGTTCGTTAGTCCGCCGATAGGTGAGGCGGCGTCCAACCATTCCCTTGAGAATGGCGGCGGCGCGATCACCGTCCGTCCTGTCCTTGGTCGAATAGCGAAGATCGAACTCCGCCAGATAGCGGTGCATGTGGGTTGCGCTCATGTGGTGATACGTCCCCACGACACCGCGCTTGAGGATGGAAAAGAAGTTCTCGGCGGTGTTGCTGTGGTTTCCGTCGCCACGGCTGAACTCGCGGTTGCTGTGAAGCGTGACTTTGTGGCTCGCGAACTCTTCGCCGATGCGATTGTAGAAGCGGGCGTCGTCCGTGCGCAGATGCGACGAGCGATGCGCATTTGTCACAAGTGCGGCACGAATGTTCGTGTGGTCGATATGCGTGATGTGGAACGAACGGGCGCGACCGCCGCGCTCGACTAGCGTGACGATCTTCTTCTTCGGCGCAGTCTTGCCGCTGAGGCGCTTCTTCTTGATGCCACCCACGAAGGCTTCGTCGCTCTCAATGACCTTTCCAGGGCCGCCGAGGGGCGTCTGAGGGCTGTTCGCTTCGTCCATTGCCTCGCGGATGCGGTGCATCAGGAACCACGCCGTTTTGTAGGTGACGCCAAGCATGCGCTCGATCTGCTTCGCGCTCATGCCCTTCTTTGACGCCGCCATGAGGTGCGTAGCTAGGAGCCATTTATGGAGCGGCACGTGACTACGCTCCATTACTGTTCCTGTGCGGACGGTGAACTTCTGGCGGCAGACATTGCAGAGGAACATGCCCGCCTGTGTCTTCCCGCCCATGCGAGTGACGCCCGTGCTCTCACAGAAGGGGCATACGGGCTCACCATCCGGCCAACGCGATGCTTCGATGTGAGCAACCGCTTTGGTTTCGTCATGGAAGATCGGATTTGTGATGTTCACGTTCATGGCTTCACTCTCTGAAGCCCGCTCTAGGCGATGTGTGCTTGCTAAGTCAAGTATATAATTGCCAAGTGCTCCGAATCATCGAGAGGAGGCATGATGGCACAATCGGGACAACGGCTGCTCGTGGAGCAAGCGGTGGGCGAGAAAGTTACTGCGGAGCGTCAACGAGCGAGCGCCCGGTCGGTCACCGTCAATCTCGCCGAGTCCCCCCTTGGTTGGCTTTTTGCGCGAGGTCACCTCAGCCGAACTCAAGTCGACGCCGGAGAGCGGCTCCGCAGCGATTGGGAGCGCGCCCAGCTGGCGCCGCGGGTGACCATGTCGTGGGATGCCGCCCCCGTCGCACGGGGTCGGGGGCGGTCAGCGGGCCAGCCAGACCTCAATGGCGCGCAGATCGACGCGAAGCGGCGGTTCGACGCCGCCCTTGAAGCGGCCGGGCCGGGGCTAGCCGACATATTGTGGCGAATTGTCTGCGCCGGCGAGGGCATGCGCGACGCGGAGACGGCCCTCGGCTGGCCGGCGAGAGCGGGCAAGCTAGTGCTGACCCTCGCGCTCGACCGGGTAGCGAGCTTCTATCGCATCCCGTGAGTCTTGGGCGACTTGTCTTGCTGACCTTGACGGTGGTCGGCGGGCGCCTTCGGCTTACGGCTGCGAGCCGATGAAGCCGATCCCCGGCCTAGGTCGCGGTCGCGCATCGTCGGGTCGTGCATATTGTTGCGAGATTCATCCCTACCGCTGTTGCTGCGCATCACCGTCACTCCTACTGGGCTATCGATCATCAACGGGTGAGCCGGAGGCAAGTGTCCCCCGCTCGCCGCGCAAAAAAGGGAGGCAGCCGATGATCATCTACGGTTCGTCCTTGTCGCCATATGTGCGCAAGGTGCTCGCATTTGCCGCCGAAAAGGGGATCGACCTGGAGCTTCAGGGCACCGGCATGCCGAATTACTTGCCGGAATATTTGGAAGCGAGCCCCTTCAGGAAGATGCCGGCCTTGCGTGACGGCGACTACACGCTCGCCGACTCCAGCGCGATCATTCATTATCTCGAGGCGAAGCATCCCGAGCCGGCACTGATCCCTGCAGAGCCTCGTGCGCGCGGCAAGGTGATCTGGTTCGACGAATTTTCCGACACGATATTTACAGCCTGCGGCGCGAAGATGTTCTTCAACCGGATCGTCGCTCCACGCTTCCTCGGACGTGAAGGCGATCTCGCAGCGGCCGATACCGCCGAGCGGGAAGAACTGCCGCCAATCCTCGATTATCTCGAGCGGGTCGTTCCGGAGGCCGGCGGGTATCTGGTCGGAAACAGCATCACGCTGGCTGATATCTCGGTCGCGAGCCCGTTTGCGAACCTGGCGCATCTTGATTGCAAGCTTGACCCCGGTCGGCACGGACGTGTCCGCGCCTGGGTCAATTCGATCCTTTCGCGGCCGAGCTTCGCGCCGTGGGTCGAGCGCGAGATGGCCATGCTGGCGAAGGAGCCCGCATAAGAAAAGCGCCGCGCTCCTTGGGGGAGCGCGGCGCCTTCATAGGAGGTCGCGAAATCAGATTCCGCCACCGCCGGAGCTGCCTGAACCGCTAGACCCGCCGCCGCTGATGCCGCTGGTCGAGCCGGACTGGCCACTGTCATCTTCGTCTTCGTTTTCGCCGAGCGCGCCGCGGCCCTGTTCAGCGAAGTCCGAGCCGCCGGTCGCATCGGACGACGACGATCCGCTGTCGCCCGAAGAACCGTCCTGGTCTTGAACGTACTCGTCTGACCCGCTCCCCTGCGAACCAATGAAGCCTTCGCCTGACGAGCCGCCACTCGAACCGCTGGTCCCGAGGCCGCCCTGATCGGAGTCGCGGGACTGGGTCATCGTGTCCCCGCTGCCGCTGCTTGATTGCGTCTGCCCGCTTGAACTCTGACCGCCGAGGTCAGAACCCTGGCTAAGGGTCGTGCCGCTGCCAGTTTCGCTGTCATTGCCGCCGATCGACTGGCCGCTCTGGCTGCCGCTACTCTGGCCGCCGAAGCTACCTTCGCTGCCCTGGCTGCCGGTCGACTGCTGGCCTTGTTGTCCAACTTCGTTCTGCTGGCTTTGCTGGCCGGTGGTCTGCTGGTTCTCGTTCTGGCCTTCATTCCCACCGAATTCTTGATCGTCACGTTCTTCAGCCATCGTGAAACACTCCTCACATGGCCCCCGCTTGCTCTAATCGCTAAACAAGGCCCAGCGCGGACCGTTCCGACTAGCGAACGAGCTTTGCGACGAACCGCTGGGCGCAAAGAAAAAGGCCGCCGATCGCGTGACCGGCGGCCTCAATCTTGTTCCGAGTTAGGGAAGTCTAGGCTTCCTCTTCGTCGGACCCGACCTCGGCTTCTTCCGGCGTGCCCGGATTCTCGGCGGCTGCCGGAATTCCTGGCTCCTCGCCCGGCTCGAACTCCTCGGTGAAAGCGGTGGTCTCGCGCTCAAACATCTGAGCCATCACGTCGACACCCTGCGCCTGGAGGTCGGCCTCTTCCGGCGAGCGGGCGACGTTGACCTTCACAGTCACCGCGACTTCCGGGTGAAGCGCGATCTTCACCTCGTGCATGCCGATCGCCTTGATCGGGCGGTCGAGCACCACCTGGCTCTTCGCGACGTGCGCGCCGGCGCCCTCGAGCGCCTCCGCGATGTCGCGAGCGCTGACCGAGCCGTAAAGCTGGCCGGTGTTCGACGCCTGGCGGATCAGCTGGACGCTCTTGCCTTCCACGCCTTTCGACGCCTTTTCAGCATCGGAGCGCTTGTTGGCATTGTCTTCCTCAATGCGCGCCCGGTTCGCTTCGAAGACCTTGCGGTTGGCTTCGTTGGCGCGAAGCGCCTTCTTGCGCGGCAGCAGGTAATTGCGGGCAAAGCCGTCCTTGACCTTCACCACATCGCCGATGGCGCCGAGCTTTTCGACGCGTTCGAGCAGGATCACTTCCATCTCAAGCTCTCCTTACTTCACGACGTAGGGAAGCAGGCCGATGTGGCGGCTGCGCTTGATGGCGCGGGCCAGCTCACGCTGCTTCTTGGACGAGACGGCGGTGATGCGCGACGGCACGATCTTGCCGCGCTCCGAGACGAAGCCCTGAAGCAGGCGCACGTCCTTGTAATCGATCTTCGGCGCGTCCTTGCCCGAGAACGGGCACGACTTGCGGCGGCGGAAGAATGCGCGGGCCATTATTCGACCTCCTCTTCGCGGGCGCGGAAGCTCGGGCGGTCGTCACGGTCGCCGCGTTCGGAGCGACGCTCGCGCTCCTTCTCGCCGCGGCGCATCATGGCCGACGGGCCCTTTTCAAGCTCGTCCACGCGGATGGTGAGGAAGCGGATCACGTCCTCATTGATGTTCGACTGGCGCTCCAGCTCGGCGATCGCCGCCGCGGGGGCGTCGAGGTCGAGCGCGACATAATGCGCCTTGCGGTTCTTGGCGATGCGATAGGCGAGGCTGCGAAGGCCCCAGGTCTCGGTCTTTACGACCTTACCGCCATTGTCGGTGATGATCTTGGTGGCGTTTTCCGCGAGCGCATCGACCTGGGCCTGGGCCAGATCCTGACGCGCGAGGAAAACATGCTCGTAGAGCGGCATGTTTCACTTCTCTCTTTTGGCCGATCGCTGACTTGCCCCAGTGGCAAGCCCCTCCGGCTGTCGTCTAAAAAACACTGGGGCGCGGACTAAGCCGCACCCCATCGCCGGCGCCATTGCCGCAAAGCCGCCGAAATGGCAAGGGATTTGGCGATGGCAACGCAGCTGAAATCGGTGCCGACGCCCGACCCGCTCGACGATATGAGCCTGCCGGGCTGGCTCTATCACGACCCCGAGTTCTTCGAGGCCGAGAAGAAAGCGTTCCTGCGAGCGGCGCCGCAGGTTGTTTGCCACGAAAGCGAGATAGCCGAGCCGGGCGAGTGGCGAAGCCTCGAATATTTGGGCGAAAGCGTGATCGTCATCCGCGGCGACGATGGCGAGGTGAGGGCGTTCTCCAACGTCTGCCGGCATCGCGGCTCTCGGCTGGTCGACGGGACCGGCGGATGCGCGAAGGTGCTGACCTGTCCGTACCACGCTTGGAGCTATTCCCGCGACGGCCGCCTTGTCGGCGTTCCCCACCGGAGCGAATATCCGGGACTGAGGACGGAAGATCACGGACTGTTTCCTGTCGCACTGGAGAACTGGCGCGGATTTTTGTTCACCACGCTCGAGCCCGGTGTGCCCTCGGTCGCCGATATCATGGCGCCCTATGAGGCGGAAATCGAACCGTATCGTTTCAATGAGTTACGTGCGCTCCAGCAGGTGAGGCTGCGTCCGCGCGACCTCAACTGGAAGACGATCGCCGACAACTATTCCGACCATCTTCATATACCGATCGGCCACCCTGGCCTCACGCGGCTATTCGGCCGCAGCTACCGGATCGAGGCGCAGGAATGGGTCGACAAGATGGAAGGCGATTTGGTTGAAACCCAGTCCACCAACCCGTCAGAACGCGTTTACCAGCATCACCTGCCGAAGGTCGATCACCTGCACGAGAGCCACCAGCGGAAGTGGCTCTATTACAAGCTGTTCCCGAACGTGGCGTTCGACATTTACCCCGACCAGGTCGATTTCATGCAATTCCTGCCGGTCAGCGCCACCACCAGTATCATCCGCGAAATCAGCTACGCGTTGCCGGATGAGCGTCGGGAGATGAAGGCGGTGCGCCACCTCAATTGGCGGATCAACCGGCGGGTGAACGCTGAGGACACGGAGCTGATTACGCGCGTGCAGCTCGGCATGCAGTCGCCGACCTATCAGGCGGGGCCGCTGGGAACGAGTGAAGTGTGCCTTAGGAGCTTCTCGAAGAAGCTCAGGAAGATGATCCCGGAGGCGCGGCTGGAATCGCCTCCGCCAGCGGGCTGGAACCGGCTAGCGAATTCAGCCGTCGCATAATCGCGCGGATCACAAGGCCGGCCGCCAGCAGCGCCAGGCACCATAAATCGGCCTCAGTCCCAGTCCCGTAAATCGCGAAGGCAATGAAGAGGACCGCGACCGCAAGTACAGCGCGCGACGCAACCGCCGATGTTGATTTCCAAGCAGCCAAAACGCCGGCGAGATAAACCACGATAACGGCCGCGGTCGAAAGCAGGATGATGAACGTATAGAGGTTGGCGGTGGCCCGGCTACTATTGGCAAGGATCAGGAGAATGGCCATGGCCGATCCCACCATTTGCGCGATCACGGGCGTGTTCGCGCCGCGCGTTCGCGCCATCACGGCCGGAAGATCTCCCCTCAACGCCATTGAATAGCCGAGTTCTCCGGTACCAAGCGTCAGGCAGTTGAGGCATCCGAAGGCGCTGACGGCGATCGCCAGCGCGGCGAGTGTCGCCGCACCGCGTCCCCAACTCGAGACTAGCGCATCGGCGAATGGGGCAGGCGACCCGGCTACTACGTTTGCTGGCAGGAGCATCTGGATGCCGGTTCCAGCAACAAGGTAGATCAGTGCTACGAACGCGGTCCCGACCATCAGCGCCCGCGGTATGGTCTTCGATGCGTCGCGGATCTTGCAGACCGGGGCGGTTGCAGCTTCGAATCCGGTCAGTGCGAAGAAGGTGAGCGCCGTCGCGGATGCAAGATTGGAAAACGTAATCGGTAGCGGCGCGAATGGCTCGTAATGGGCACCGCTGACGCCGCGCTTCGCGAAAAGCCAAATGACCGCCAGCAGCGGCAAGACCTTGATTGCAACCGTAACGATCGAAAGACCGCCCGAAGCGCGGACACCGATCGCGTTGACGACCGTCACGATCAGTACGCAGCCGATCGCAACCGGAACAACCGTACTCGGGTTGCCGAAATCCGGACCAATGAAGGACAAGGCCGACGCCGTGGCAATGGCGACCGAGGCCTGGGCGACCCAATTGGAAACCCAGAAGGCCCAAGTTGCGAGGAAGCCACTGGTCGGCCCGAATTCCTTCTCGATATTGGCCTGGATCCCCTCGCCTCCAAATCGCGAAATCTGGGCGAGCCCGTAGACGATGCACATGGCTCCCACACCGCTGATGACCCAGCTGATCGGGGCGTTCGCGCCCAGCGGTGCGAGACTGACCGGCAACATGAAGATCGCACCGCCGATGATCGTGCCGATGACCAACGCGGTGGTCATCCAGATGCCCATCTTGCCGTCGTTCACTTCGGTCATGGCCATCCCTCCCCCGAGGAAACGGAGTTCCAGGCTGTCGCAGGTTAACCGTAGCGGTGCAACTTAGGTAGGCAGTGCCTCGGCGATGCCCAGATGCTTGCGCAGCGTTGGCAGCTGCTGTCGAGCCAGCGCGGCTGTGCGCCGGTCGCCATTTCGAGCCTGAGCTTCAAATTTCGCAATATCTTCTCGATGATCGTGGATCATGTAGCGTCGGACTTCACGATCGAACGCACGGCCATGCAGCCGACCCAGCTTCGAATATTCGGCGCGAGCCTCGGGCATCATTGACGTAGGCACCGGTAATCCCATCCGACGAGCGAGGGCGGAGGCCTGCACGCGCGCCATGCCGTGATCGCGGGTGAGCGTCCTTCCGAAGCTTCGCACTGCCGCGCCAGAGCCACGTGCGGCGATCAATTGCCCAAGGCGGCTTTCGCTATTGTCGCCCTGGATGGCTTCGTGGAGGAATTTCGACGCTGGGGCAGCGGTTGCGACCGAGGAGGCCAGCAGAGCGGCCGTGAACAACAATTTGCGCAACACGAGGAATACTCCGCTTGGTTTGTCGACGAAGCAACGGGCACGGGAAGGGCCAAGTTCCTAAGGCTGCTTGACCCGTGCAGATCGAGCGCCCAATCGGCGCGGCGTCATTGAAGAGGACCCGATGCGCGCATTCATTTTTCCGGGACAGGGCAGCCAGACAGTCGGCATGGGCGCGGCGCTTGCCGACGCGAGCCGTGCGTCCAAGGACGTGTTCGACGAGGTCGACGAGGCGCTCGGCCAGAATCTGTTCCGGCTGATGCGCGACGGGCCGGACGAAGAGCTCAAGCTCACCGAGAATGCGCAGCCTGCGATCATGGCAAATTCGATCGCTGTGTTGCGGACCATGGGTGTCGAGCTTCCGTGCGTCGCGAACTTCGTCGCCGGTCACAGCCTCGGCGAATATTCGGCTTTGTGCGCGGCCGGC
>JAFBAM010000032.1 GCA_019247755.1 Sphingomonas sp. | reverse complement strand
CCTCCACGATCGCGCCGTCGGCGGTCAGCACGAAATTGCCGTCGCTGCCGGCGGTCGAATCCTCGTCATAGTCGAGGTCGAGGACGGGGTTGCCGTTGTGGATTCCACAACTGACTGCCGCGACCTGCGTGCGGATCGTGTCGACCGGAATCGCCTTGGTTTCCAACAGCTTGTCGACCGCGATGCGAAGCGCGACCCAGCCGCCGGAGATGGACGCGGTGCGAGTTCCGCCATCCGCCTGGATCACGTCGCAATCGACGATCACCTGCCGCTCTCCCAAACCTTTGAGGTCGACCACGGCGCGGAGGCTGCGGCCGATGAGGCGCTGGATTTCCTGCGTCCGGCCCGACTGCTTGCCCTTGGCCGCTTCGCGGTTGCCACGGGTGTGGGTGGCGCGGGGCAGCATTCCATATTCGGCGGTGACCCAGCCCTGGCCCTTGCCGCGCAGGAAAGGGGGGACCTTCTCCTCGACGCTGGCGGTGCAGAGCACGCGGGTGTCGCCGAAGCTGACGAGGCACGAGCCTTCGGCATGACGGGTGAAGGCGGGCTCGAATTTCAATTCACGCATTTGGTCGGGGGCGCGTCCGGACGGGCGCATTCGATTGATCTCCTGATTCAGGTTTGCGGCGTCCCTAGACCGGCATTTGCGGCTTCGCCACCGTCATTGCGAGCGAAGCGAAGCAATCCAGACTCTGCAAACTGGATTGCTTCGTCACTACGTTCCTCGCAATGACGAGAGCGATGACGCAACCGATCGGCGAACTTACCGACCGCATGCGCGAGATTTTCGGGCTTGTCGTCGAGTCCTATCTCGAACGCGGGCTGCCGATCGGCTCGCGGGCGCTGACCGGCGCGATCAACCTGTCGCCCGCCTCGATCCGCGGGGTGATGCAGGAGCTGGAGGAGCGGGGCCTTCTCACCCATCCGCACACTTCCGCCGGACGAATACCGACGGAGAGCGGACTCCGCTTGTTCGTCGACGGCATCATGCAGGCGGCGGCGCCGAACCCCGACGAGCGCCGCGAGATCGAACGCCAGATCGTCCGCGACCAGCCGATCGAGGATGCGCTGGCGGCGGCGTCGGCGGCCTTGTCGGGGCTCAGCCAGGCCGCGGGCGTGGTGCTTGCGCCGAAGCGCGAGCTGCGGGTCAAGCAGCTCAATTTCGTGCCGCTGAGTGACACGCGGGCGCTGGCGGTACTCGTCGGGGCCGACGGCAGCGTCGAGAATCGCATCGTCTCGCTCGACGGTGGCGCGAGCTCGTCGGCGCTGACCGAGGTCAGCAACTTCATCAACGCTCGGCTATCCGGCCTGACGTTGGCCGAGGCGGAGCAGCGGCTGCGTGCCGAGATTCGCGAGCGCAAGGAGTTGGTCGATGCCGCTGCGGCCGAGTTGGTTGCGTCGGGCCTTGCCGCATGGAGCCAGGACCATGCGCGGCGGCCGGTGCTGATCGTTCGCGGCCAGGCGCATCTGATCGACGCTTCCGCAGCCGAAGACCTCGACCGGGTTCGTAAGCTGCTGGATGAGCTGGAGGAGGCGCAGGAGATCGCGCATTTGCTCGAAACGGCTCGCGATGCGCCGGGATGCCGGATTTTCATCGGGTCCGAGAACCGGATGTTCGCGCTTTCTGGCTCGTCGGTGATCGCCGCGCCCTATCGCGGGAGCCAGGGCGAGGTCGTCGGCGTTGTCGGGGTGATCGGACCGACGCGGTTGAACTATGCCCGCGTGGTCCCCATGGTTGATTTTACGGCGAAAGCACTCACGAGATTGATGGCATGATTGAGAACGAGAAGCTGCACGACGAAGCCGAGGAAATCCGCAACGAGACGGCAGAGGGCTCGCCCGAGCTTGCCGAGCATGACCATGTCGCCGAGCTTGAGCGACAGCTCGAGGAAGCGAAATCGAGCGCGCTGTACGCGGCGGCGGAGATGCAGAATCTGCGCCGACGGATGGAGAAGGAGCTGGCCGACACGCGCTCCTACGCCTCGGCCGGGTTCGCGCGCGACATGCTGGCGATCAAGGACCATCTCGACCGGGCGCTGGCGGCCGTCGGCGAGGAGCTTCGCGCCGACAAGACGGCGAGCAATTTCCTGGCCGGCATCGAGGCGACGTCGCGCGAGTTAGAGGCGGTGTTCCAGCGCAATGGGATCGAGCGGGTGAAGTCGGTCGGCGAGACGCTCGACCCGCACCGCCACCAGGCGATGATCGAGATGCCGAGCGACGAGGAGCCGGGCACGATCGTCGAGGAGATGCAGGCGGGTTATGTGATGAAGGACCGGCTGCTCAGGCCTGCGTTGGTCGCGGTGGCGAAGAAGCCCGACTAATGCACCTCGCGGTGGTGGGTCTCGCTCTTGGTGGCGAGGCTGAACCGCGGTTCGACCTTCGCTGAGCCCATCAGGCGTGCGGCAGCATAGCGGCCGACTTCGGGCCCGTGCTTGAAGCCGTGGCCGGAGCCGCCACCCAGCAGCAGGACGTTTGACCACTGCGGGTGCAGGTCGATCAGGAAGTCGCCATTCGAGCTGTTTTCGTACTGACAGACTTCAGCGCCGATGAGCTGGGCATCCTTGAGGAGTGGGAAGCGGCGGTCCCGGTAGGCGGTAATCTCGGCTAGCGCGGCCTCGGTAGGCCGGCGGCTCTGCGTATCGGGATCGACTTCGACGCCATGCTCGTCGTGTGCAAACTTGAGGCCGCGCGTCTCGAGGTCCGGGAAGCCGTAAAAGATGTCGCCGCCGTTGAAGTCGGCCCAGCCCGGCATCGCCCCCGGCTGAAACCGGCGGTCGCCTGGCGGCGGCGCAAAGTAGAAGACCTCCTGACGCGTCGGCAGAATCTTCGGCCCGACGATGTCGGGGAACAGCTTGGGAAGCCACGGTCCGGCGGCGAAAACGAAGCGGTCGGCATGAATGCGCTCGCCGGAGGAGAGCTGTAGCTCTTGAAGCTGCTTGCCCGAAGGCGGCTGGACGAAGCCCTTCGTGTAAGTGCCGCCGGCCTTCACGAAGCGGTCGACGAGTGTCAGCACCGACCGACGGGCCATCAGCGCACCGAAATCGGGCTCGTAAAGGCCCACCTTGATGCCGTCGAAGTCGATCATCGGGAATTTTCGCGCCATCTCGGTCTGGCTCAGGACGTCGGTTCGAAGGCCAAGCCTTTTGTGCGCGGCGATGCTGTCCTGGACGTAAGGCTCTTCGGTCGGGAAGAAGAACAGGATCCCGCACTGCACGAGGATCGGCAGTCCGGAGATGGCGCTCAGCGCGTTCCACTGCGGCAGCGAGTCCATCGCCATCCGGGTGTAGATCGCATCCTTGCCATAGGCCGCGCGGGTGAGGCGCGATTCTCCGCCGGAGGAGGCGCGGCTGTGTGCCGGGCCCCAGGCGTCGATCAACGTGACCTTATGATCCTGTTGTTGAAGATGGTGAGCCGTCCAGGCGCCAAACACACCGGCGCCGACCACCGCTACATGTTCTCCGCTGTTCTTGACCATCGGCGCCGCCATTAGCTCAGAAACGGCAGCGCCGCCCGCCCCGATGAGGAGCGAGCGGCGCGAGAAACGCAAACTCTTCACGCAGCTCCCGTCAGCCGCGCTGGCCTTTCGTGGCCGGCGGCGGGGGCGGGGGCGGGGGCGGAGGTGGTGGCGGGCACGTCGCCGTCGCAGCGATCACCGATCCGTCCGCGCAGGTCTGCGTGGCCGGAGGCGGAGGCGGCGGAGGCGGCGGCGGTGGCAGCGGCTCCGCCTTACGAGCGCCGAAGCTGTAACGCGCCACTACACCCATGATCCGCGGGAGGCCGACGTTGTAGCCAAGCCGCGCCCGTCCACCGCGCTCGCGGTCGAACGAGAGCTTCGGATCCTTGTCGAACAGGTTGTTGACGTAGGCCGACACCTCGATCCCGCTGTCGAACTTCAGGCCGAACGAGAGGTTGACCAAAGTGTAGGCCGGCAGCGTGAGCGAACCGATGTCCGTATTGTGGGTTCCGCCGATCAGCGTGACTGCATCGAAGAAGATGGAATTGAAGGCTCCGGCGCCAGGCTCCTGGTCGCTCGGCTGCGTGATGCGATTACCGATGTGCTGCACGCTAGCGGTCGCGAACCAGTTGGCATCGCTGTTGAACCGCTGCTCGTAGTAGGCCGTCGCCGCGATTTGGAACTTAGGCACGGTCGGCAGGCGGTTACCCTCGCGGATGCCCGTTCTGGTCGCGAGGATCGGGTTAGAGATCGTCGAGTCGAACTTAGAGCTGATCCAGCTTCCGGCGAGAGACAGGTCGAGGCCCGAGATCGGATGCGCCGAGAACTCCGCCTCAACACCGGTGGTGTGCGCCTTCGGCACGTTGAACACCAGGCGTGACGAACAGCTGCCGGCGTCGACAGTGACCTGCAAGTCCCTGATCTCGTTGTGGAAGGCAGCCGCGTTGAACGTGATACCATGGCGGGAATATTTGACGCCCGCTTCGTAGTTCCACAGCGTCTCGTCCTTGTACGTTGCCGATGCGAAGGGACCGTAGATGGCCTGGTCGGCGGGGGTACAAAGCGGGATGTTTAGCGGGTCGTTGATGCCGCCCAAGCGAAAGCCCTTGGCGACCTGAACGTTCACGCTGAGATGATTATCCGGCTCCCAGCTGACGATGCCGCGCGGCGAGAAGCCGTTTGACTTGGTCTTGTCTCCAATTCGCCGGTCGCCGTTTGCGAAGAGACCGCCAGAGATGAAGTCGCGGGTTTCGCTGAAGTCATACCAGCGGCCACCACCGGTGACCTTGATCTGGCCGAACTTGTAGCTCGCCTCGCCGAACAGAGCCTTCTGCTTGATCACATAAGGCAGGTCGGCGTGGTACGGGTTGTCGTGCAGCCCGAAGCCATTGTCGACGGCGGCCGACGTGCCGGCGCCGAGCCCCGCATCGACAAATGCGTCATAGCCCGGGGTCGGAAGCCGCTGTTTATAGTCGCGGTTCACATGGCTGTAGAAACCGCCGAAAACCCACGTCAGCGGTCCGGAGCCAGTCGAAGACAGGCGGAGTTCCTGCGTGAACTGGTCGAGCTTGGTGGTGTCCCGAAGGTTCGACGGAAGCAGCACGATGTGCTGGTCGAGCAGGCCACCGAGCGGCGACACGCCAACTGACCCGGTCAAGGCCGATGCATCGCGGCTAACCAGAATGTTGCGGTGCATGTAGCTGCTTACATTGGTCAGCTCTGCCGGACCGAAATTGTAGGATACCGTAAGGTCGTACAGGGAGGTCTGATCCTTGAAAGCCTCAGGCAGCTTGCGGTAGATCGTCCGTTCACCGAGGTCCGTCCCCGCGGCGCCACTGGTGAACTGGTTGTCGTAGAGGTTGTAAAATTCCTCGCGGTTGAACCCGTTCGCTGTCGCCCGCTGCCAAACAACGCGCGGCGTGATCTTCAGATTGTCGTTGGGCTGCAGGAGCATCGACAAACGCCCGCCGTAGCGCTGTCCGTCGTTGATGTTTTTGCCCGGAGCCGGGCCGACAGCGTCGATGAACCCTGGGAAGTGCGAGTAATAGAGCACGCCGCGAACCGCCGCGACATTGCTGATCGGGAAGTTGAGTGCCCCCTTGGCCGTGTAGCCGAGGTCGCCGCCCTTTGCGACGTTCAGGCCGCTTTCAAACTGACCTTCGAATGTGTCGAGCTTGGGCTGGTTCGTGATGTAGCGGATCGTGCCGCCGACCGATCCGGAACCGAACAGCGTGCCCTGCGGTCCGCGGAGGGTTTCCACACGGTTCAGATCGAAAAGATCGAAATCCGGTGTGAACAGGGAAAGCGAGACGACGCTTTCGTCGAGGTAGATGCCGACCTGTTCCTTCACGCCGGGCTGATCGCGGACGATTTGGCCGGCTGAGACGCCGCGGACGGACACCTGGCTCTGTCCAGGCCCAAGGTTCTGGACCGTCAGGCCGGCGACGTTGCGGCTGATGTCTTCGATCGTGTTCGCGTGCGCGCGCCTCAGATCCTCGGAGGTCTGCGCGTTGACCGAGAAGGGCACGTCCTGGACCGTCGAGGCACGCTTGGTCGCGGTGACGATGATCTCGCCGCCCTCGAGCTGTGTCGCCTGTCCGGGCGCCGGATTTGCGGCCTGCGCCGTCGCCTCTGCCTGACTCTGTGCGGCCAAGGCCGGAGTGGCAACTGCGATGATGGATGTGCCGAGAAGCAAGGCTGCTGAAGCGCGCATGAAAACCCCCGTTTTGTTGTGCGTCCGACACAATATGCACGAAACGGCGGTGAACGCGGAAGAGTGGCGTCACCAAGTGGCAACTTTCCGCCAACGCCTGTTGCAGTAAGGTTACAGGCCGGAGCAGGTCGGGAACGGCAGCAATTCGCGCGGCGGGCAGGGAACGGCTGCGCCGCGATCGGCGAGAAAGCGGTGGCGGACAATCTCGGCCTGCTGTTCAAGTCCGTAGTGGCCAAACGGCTTTTCAGCTTTCAATTCATAATGATAGCGGCAGAACGGATGCCGCATCAGGGGCAGATAGAAACGCCCGCCTTTCTGCGTCTGCCAGACGTGCGTCAGCTCATGCATGAAAAAGCCCTGCTGGCTCAGGGGGCCGCGGGAGAAATCTTCGGACCAGCCGCCATCGTCCGGATGGAACCAGATATTTCCCATGGGGGCCATTGCCGAGCGCTTTGGCTGGAACGGCCACCACTTGCCTTCGAACAGCCGGACCTTGGAATAATCGAGCGCGTCGCCGAAGATCGAGCGGGCCATTTCCACTTCGCCGGACGTGAGCGAACGCTCTTTCATGATCGAAGAGGTAGTGCAGCGTGGCATTGAGCGCCACTTGCAGCCACCCAAGTGCATCGCTAGGGCTGCGGCAAAAGCACAACGGAGGAAGCCCCACATGAGCGAGACTGCCGATCGGGTGAAGAAGATCGTCGTCGAACATCTCGGCGTCGAAGCCGACAAGGTCACCGAGGACGCAAGCTTCATCGACGATCTCGGCGCGGACAGCCTCGACATCGTCGAGCTGGTCATGGCCTTCGAGGAGGAGTTCGGCGTGGAAATCCCGGACGACGCCGCAGAGAAGATCACGACGGTTCGTGACGCGATCGACTATATCGACCAGAACAAAGGCTGA
>JAFBAM010000191.1 GCA_019247755.1 Sphingomonas sp. | reverse complement strand
ATGATCGACCCGAAAACGCCCAACGGGTTTCGATTGGCATATTGCTCGCGAATGTGGGCGTGGTTCGCCGCAACGTGTCCCACCTCATGGCCTAACGCGAAGGCAAGCTGGGACTCATCGTCCATCAGGCCCATCAACTGGCGGGTGATGTAGACATAGCCCCCGGGGACCGAAAACGCGTTCTCGACGGCCGAATTCAGGGTCGTGAAATGCAGCGCCTGGCCCGGATTGGCGATGCCCGAGGGGGCCGCCACGCGCCTGCCGATTGACTCGACGTAGGCTGCGCGAGCGCCGGTCTCGGCGCCACCGAGCTCGCGAACCAACTCGGCATGGTCGCGCTGCGCCTCGGCGACATCCTGGGGATTGAGGTAGCGCAGCTGCTGCGCGGCGGCCGGCGTGATCGCCAGCGCGGCAGCGGCAAGCAACAGGACGGTTCTACGCATAGCTAACCCATTCTCCCGTTTCGCAGCACGAATAAAGCGCGGCGATTTTGAACGGAAAATGACTGTGGCGGTTCCTGCCCTCAGCCGATGGCGAGGAACTTCGCACGGCGCTGGGCGCGCAATTCGTCGGGGCCGAGCTTACCAAGGCCATCGAGTTCCTCGATAATCGCGCCTTTCAACGCACCGATGGCGGCATCCGGATCGCGCTGTGCTCCGCCGATCGGCTCGGGCACGATCCGGTCGATCACTCCGAGCGCAAGCTGGTCCTGTGCGGTCAGCTTCATGGCCTCGGCTGCTTCGGGAGCCTTGTCGGCCGTACGCCAGAGGATCGAGGCGCAGCCTTCGGGAGAGATCACCGAGTAAATCGCATTTTCGAACATCAGAACGCGGTTGGCCGCTGCAATCGCGATTGCGCCGCCAGACCCCCCCTCGCCGACGATCGCCGCAACCATCGGCACTCCGAGCGACAGGCATTCCTCGGTCGAACGGGCGATCGCCTCGGCCTGTCCTCGTTCCTCGGCTTCCACACCGGGAAAGGCGCCCATTGTGTCGACGAGACTGACGACGGGAATCCCGAATTGATCGGCGAGGCGCATCAGCCGAATTGCTTTGCGGTATCCCTCCGGCTTGGCCATCCCGAAATTGTGCCTGAGGCGCGAAGCAGTGTCGTCACCCTTCTCATGCCCGATCATCATGACTCGGCGTCCGTCGATCCGTGCCAGGCCACCGATGATCGCAGGGTCGTCAGCGAAAGCGCGGTCGCCCGCAAGCGGCAGGAAGTCGTCGGCGATGCCCGCGACATAATCCTTGAAACGCGGTCGGTCGGGGTGCCTCGCGACCTGCGCCTTCTGCCACGGCGAAAGCTTGGCGTAGGTATCCTTGAGGAGCTTGCTGGCCTTGGTTTCCAGCTTCGCGACTTCGGCATCGATATCGATGTCTTCTGAGCTGGCGGCCGTTTCGCGGAGTTCCGCAACGCGGGTTTCGAGCTCGGCGATCGGCTTTTCAAAATCGAGATAGGTCTGCATTCGCGGCGGGGCCTAGGCGGAACGACGCTCCTAGGTCAACGAGAACGCTGTGCCAGCGGGTGGCGGGCGTTCACGAGCTCGACGAGCCGGGCGCTGTCGACATGCGTGTAGATTTGTGTCGTCGCGATGTCCGCGTGACCGAGCAGCGACTGGAGCACGCGAAGGTCGGCTCCGCCGGACAGCAGGTGGGTCGCGAAGGCATGGCGAAGAACGTGCGGACTTACCCGCTCGGGAGCGATCCCCGCATCGGCGGCCATGGCCCGAACGATCTGGAACAAGCGGACCCGGCTGATGTGCTTTTTCCCACTCGGAAAGAGCCAGAGTGTGCCGCCGGGCGCAATCTCGAGCCATTTGGCGACCGCGGCTATGGCCCGCGTCGAGATGGGGACCAGTCGCTCCTTGGAGCCTTTGCCCCGAACCATCATGAACGGCTGGCCTTCGCGCACCGAGGCCCGTGGCAGGCTGACCAGCTCGGTTGCGCGTAGTCCGGAGCCGTAAAGGAGTTCGAGCAAAGAGAGGTTGCGGACCGCCGCCAGCTCGCCGCTGGCGGCGCGATCCTCGGCGGCTTCGAACATCCGTTCTACCTCGCCAGCCTCGAGAATGCGGGGCAGCGGACGCTCGAAGCGGGGACGCGGCAAAGCGGGCGACGGATCGTCCTTCCTTAAGCCCTCATCGACGAGAAAGCCGTAGAAGCGTCGGAGCGCTGCCGAGCGTCTTGCAACCGTCGCCGGAGCAAGATCGGCCCAATCGGCGCCGAGCCGCGACAAGGCATCGGAATCGGCGACACCAAGCGATCCCAAGCTTTCGGCCGCACGCTCGAAATCGTTGCGGTAAGCGGCGAGCGTGTGTGGCGAAGAGCCGGCTTCGGCAGCCATCATGTCGAGGAAGCGGTCGACTAGGGCCCGATCGTCGGGGGTCACGTCCGCGGCGTCGTCCGAAATGTCACGTCCGTGACAGAGCCTCGGCAGCGATCATCCGGGCGGTAAAGCCCTGGCCGGTGCGATTCAGCGCCGACAAGGCGTGATAGATGTGCGCCGAAGGCACGCGGTCGAACCGGGGCGTCTGGAAGCCTGTCCCGGTAAGAACCAGCACGGTGCCCCCCTGTCCCCGTTGCGCCGCCGCGTCGATCATCTTCGTCCAGCTGGTCGTGTGACCGAGCCCCAGACCAAAGCGCTGGTTGATCGAATTGGCGGTATCGACGCTGATGCGGCCTAGGCCGGCGAGACCGGCCACGAGCAGTGCGCTGCGAACATGGTCCTGGCTCTTGTCGCGACGGATGAAGCTGTTGATCCGGCTGTTGCCGACATCGGCGACATTCGGCGCGGCGAGCGCAAGCATCGCCCAGCAGCGGTCGCTATCCTCGTCATCCATGCCGTTTACGGCAGGAATCCAGCGTGCCGCGGCCTGGTCATATCCTCCCGCGAGCATGGCCGAGATCAGCTCCGGCGCGTCCTTGGCCAGCTTGGCATCCGGTTCGATCAGGGTCGCCGCGCGCGCCACCAGCGCCCGCGCGCCCTCCCTTTGGAGGCCGTCCTTGCCGGTTGCGAGAAGCTTGCGGATCGCCGCCAGCCTTGTCTCCGGATCGTTTGCGACAAACGCCTGGCGGAGTTGCCAGGCATCGCTGTCGCCGAGATCGCCCGGGTCGGTCGCGTCGTAGATGGCCGAATAAAGGTCGACCATCGTCTGCGAAGAGAAAACCCCGAGGCCCGCGGCGATCGTGGCCGAAGGGAGACGCTGCTGTGCGCTCAGCATCGGCGCTCGCGCCTGGAAGGCACGCAGCCGGGGCGACGCGGCATTGATCAACCGGTCGGGCGGCAGCATCCCGGTTCCCGTCGCAAGGCCGAACCGCCATGCAGTAAGCGAATCCACGGGATCCCATTCAATCGTCGAAGAACGGCCATTGGCTCCCGCGCCGACAACCTTCTCGGCAAGCGCGAGATCGACTCCCCCGATACGGCCGAAGCGCCGCGCCTGGTCGATCATTGCCGAGGCTGCCTCAGGCTCGCCGGCGAGCGACGCGCACATCGCCTG
>JAFBAM010000183.1 GCA_019247755.1 Sphingomonas sp. | reverse complement strand
TTGGCGACGGCCGACGCGAGCACCTTGTAGACATCCTCGCTCATCCCCTTGGGGCTGAACTTCAGGATGTTCAGGGCCTGCTCGACCTTCTTGCCGCGGATCATCTGGGCGACGAGGTTGAGCTTGCGCGCCGAACCACGGATCGTGGTGCCGACCGCGAGCGCTTCCTTCTCACCGACCTTGCGGGGTGCAACCGGCTTGCTCATTAGCTCCTGCCCTTCCTGTCGGCGGCATGGCCGTGGAACGTGCGCGTCGGCGCGAACTCGCCGAGCTTCATTCCGACCATTTCCTCATTGACCGACACCGGCACGAACTTGCGGCCGTTGTAGACATTGAAGGTGAGGCCGACGAACTGCGGCAGGATCGTCGAACGGCGCGACCAGGTCTTGATCGGCGCGCGGCCGCCCTTTTCCTGCGCAGCTTCCGCCTTCTTCAGCAGCGAAAGCTCGACGAACGGACCTTTCCAGATGGAACGGGCCATGGATTAACCCTTCTTCTTCGCGTGGCGGCTACGGATGATGAACTTGTCCGTTGCCTTGTTGTGACGAGTGCGGGCGCCCTTGGTCGGCTTGCCCCACGGAGTAACCGGGTGGCGGCCGCCCGAGGTCCGGCCTTCACCACCGCCGTGCGGGTGGTCGACCGGGTTCTTAGCGACGCCGCGAGTCAGCGGGCGCTTGCCGAGCCAGCGGTTCCGGCCAGCCTTGGCAAAAGTCTGGTTCGCATTGTCGGGGTTCGACACTGCGCCGACCGTCGCCATGCAGTCCGAGCGGATGTAGCGCTGCTCGCCTGAATTCAGCCTGACGATGACCATGCCGCGGTCGCGACCGACGACCTGGACGTAGGTGCCGGCAGCACGAGCGATCTGGCCGCCCTTGGCGGGCTTCATCTCGACGTTGTGGACGATGGTACCAACCGGCATCTGGCCGATTTCCATCGCATTGCCCGGCTTCACGTCGACCCGCTTGCCGGCGATGACCTTGTCGCCCGGCGCGAGGCGCTGCGGAGCGAGGATGTAGGCCTGCTCGCCACCTTCGTAGGTGATGAGCGCGATGAACGCCGACCGGTTCGGGTCATACTCGAGGCGCTCGACGGTCGCGGGCACGTCCCAGGTGCGCCGCTTGAAGTCGATCACCCGGTACTTCTGCTTGTGGCCGCCGGCGATGCCACGCGACGTCACGTGGCCCTTGTTGTTGCGGCCACCGGTCTTGCGCTTGCCTTCGGTCAGCGCCTTGACGGGCTTGCCCTTCCAAAGCGCGGACTTGTCGACCAGGATCAGGCCGCGGCGGGCCGGCGAGGTCGGCTTATATTGCTTGAGAGCCATGACTTAGATCCCGCTCGTCACGTCGATCGACTGGCCCTCGGCCAGTGTCACAATCGCTTTCTTCATGTCCGAGCGCTGGTAGGGCTTGCCCTGCCAACGCTTCGATTTGCCCTTGGTGACGATCGTGTTCACGTTCGTGACCTTGACGTTGAATAAGGCTTCGATCGCCGCCTTGATCTCGGGCTTGGTGGCCGTCGGCGCGACCTTGAACACCACTGAGTTGTTCTCCGACAACATCGTCGTCTTCTCGGTGATGTGCGGCGCGAGCACGATGTCGTAGTGGCGGTTGTCGACCGCCGCCGTCTGCTTCTTAGCCATTGAAGCGGGCCTCCAGCTTTTCGACGGCCGCGCGGGTCAGGACCAGCGTGTCGTGCCGCATGATGTCGTAAACATTGGCGCCCATCGCCGGCAGCAGGTTGATGCTCTCGAGGTTCGAAGAAGCGCGGGCGAAACCGACGTTGAGCGCGTCACCGTCGATCACCAGCGCAGTCTTGCCAAATCCAAGCTTGCCGAGCTGCGACTTGAGCGTCTTGGTCTTGCCCTCGGCGACATCGAGATTGTCGAGAACGACGAGGTTGCCCTCCTTCGCCTTCGACGAGAGCGCCATCTTGAGGCCGAGCGCGCGAACCTTCTTGTTGAGGCTCGACGTGAAGACACGAGCGCGGGGACCGTGGGCCTTGCCGCCGCCGATGAAGATCGGCGCCTTGCGGTCGCCGTGACGGGCGGTGCCCCCACCCTTCTGACGGCCGAACTTCTTGCCGGTGCGCGCGACGTCGCTGCGCTCGCGGGCCGCACGCGCCGGGGCGCGACGGTTCACGAGCTGCCAGGTGACGACGCGGTGGAGGATATCGGCGCGCGGCTCGACGGCGAAAATCTCGTCGTTGAGCTCGATGTCGCCGCCCTTGCCGGCGTCGAGGGTCTGTACCTTGACCTTCATCTTAGCCTTCCTTGCTCTCGTCGGCATTGCCTTCGCCCTCGGGCTTGGCCTCATCCGACTGAGCTTCCTGAACTGCTCCCTCGGCCGCATCCGCCTGGGCTTCCGCCTCGGCGGCAGCGCCGGCTTCCTGCTCGGCCGCAATCGCCGCGACTTCCTCATCGCTCGGCAGGGCCGGGATTTCGTGGACCGCCGCATCATCGACCAGGCCGGCCGCGGGCAGTTCGGCCTCGTCAACCTTCGCCTTGGTGTCGATCACGCCCGCCGGGTACGGCGCGCTCTCGTTGCGCGGCAGCTTGATGGCGTCGCTGACAGTCAGCCAGGCGCCCTTGTGACCCGGAACCGATCCCTTGATGAAGAGCAGGCCGCGGATCGGGTCGGTGCGAACGACCTCGAGGTTCTGCTGGGTGCGGTTACGCGCACCCATGTGACCGGCCATTTTCTTGTTCTTGAAGACGCGGCCCGGATCCTGGCGGTTGCCGGTCGAACCGTGCGAACGGTGCGAAACCGAGACGCCGTGGGTGGCGCGAAGACCACCGAAGCCCCAACGCTTCATGGCGCCGGCAAAGCCTTTGCCCTGCGTCACGCCGGCGACGTCGACGAACTGGCCGGGCACGAAGTGGTCGGCACTGATGAGCGCGCCGACATCGAGCAGCGCGTCTTCGGCGACGCGGAACTCGGCGACGCGAACCTTGGGCTCGACCTCGACCTTGCCGAAAGCGGCGCGCTGCGGCTTGGCGACGTTCTTCGCCTTGGCCGTGCCTGCGCCGAGCTGGACGGCGGTGTAGCCATCCCGATCCATCTCACGACGACCGATGACCTGCAGCCCATCCAGCTGCAGAACGGTGACCGGCACATGCCGACCGTCTGCCTGGAACAGGCGGGTCATTCCGACCTTCTTCGCGATCACGCCGGTGCGCATGATCTAACTCCTCCACAGAGGCACCCGACCAATTTCGGGTGCGTGCAGCCCAACAAAATCTTTGCGTGCCCCGCCTGGGCTAGTGCTCTCTTGGGAGAGCGGCGGGGACGCAGCCCGGAGCTAACCTCCGGCGGTATCCACCGATTTGACGCCCGGTGATGGGCGAGCCGGCTGTTAGGCCAGCTTGATCTCGACGTCCACACCCGCGGCCAGATCGAGCTTCATCAAAGCGTCGACCGTCTGCGGGGTTGGCTGCACGATGTCGAGCAGCCTCTTGTACGTCCTCACCTCGAACTGCTCGCGCGACTTCTTGTCGACGTGCGGCGACCGGTTGACGGTGAACTTCTCGATGCGCGTCGGAAGGGGAATCGGACCGCGGATTAGAGCACCCGTACGGCGCGCCGTATCGGCGATGTCGCCAGTAGCCTGATCGAGCACTCGATGATCGAACGCCTTCAGGCGAATCCGGATGTTCTGCGTTTCCATTTCCCTACCGATGCGAAAGAGCCTGTGAGCCTCGGCCGAAGCGTCCGCTCACCATAAAAACCTACTCAAAGCGAAGCCGCGCGAATCCCGGAAGACCCGCGCGGCTGGCGCCCTATATTACTTCGTGATGTTCGCGACAACCCCTGCGCCGACCGTACGGCCGCCTTCGCGGATTGCGAAGCGCAGACCCTGGTCCATCGCGATCGGCGCGATGAGCTTTACGCCCAGATTCACGTTGTCGCCCGGCATCACCATCTCGGTGCCCTCGGGGAGCTGAACCTCGCCAGTGACGTCTGTCGTCCGGAAGTAGAATTGCGGACGATAGTTGGCGAAGAACGGCGTGTGACGGCCGCCCTCGTCCTTCGACAGGACGTAGACCTC
>JAFBAM010000104.1 GCA_019247755.1 Sphingomonas sp. | reverse complement strand
CTCGAAGTCGCTCAGCGGATGGACTGGGACACGATCAATTCGGCGGTGATCCGCGCCTACAAGCACGCGATCGTCAAACGCGACCGCCTGACCCGGATCACCGGCCGATAGGAATTACTTCAGACGTTCGACCCGCTGCGCGAACTCGTCGATCAAGGCGGCGAGGTCGTGCATGGTGTCCTGGGTTACATCGCCCTGGGCCATGCGGGTGCGGAGCGCGACGCCGAGGTTGCGCATCGCCCGCCATACCGGCGAGCCATGCATCGTCCCTTCGTGGGGTTTGAGATCGCTCAGGCGTTCGAACAGGCCTTCAATCTCTTCGGCGCGCTCTTCGAGGTGAGCGCGGCCTTCGTCGGTGACCTGGAACGGCTTGCGTGCGGCCTTGCCCGGGGCTTCCTCGATCAGGCCCATGTCCTGCAGCAGGGTCAGGGTAGGATAAACGACGCCGGGGCTTGGCGCATATTCGCCGCCGGTCAGCTCCTCGATCGCCCGGATGAGGTCGTAGCCGTGGCGCGGCTCATCCGCGATCAGTTTCAACAGCACTAGGCGAAGCTCGCCGCTCTCGAACATCCGGCGTGCACGACGGCCGCGGCGACCGCCGCTCCAGCCCTCATCTCCGAAGTCGAAGTGGAACGGCCCCCAATTGCCCTGCCAGCCGCGCCCGCCGCGCATCGCGATCAATGCCTCGGGCAATGCGAACTCGAGGTGACCCCGCGGGCCGCATCCATGATGCCTGTGTCTCATTCACGTCCTCCTTTTCGATGTGTCTAAGATATATCTTAGTTGCATCGCCGACAAGCCGCTTCGTGCATTTTTCGTCCCGGTGATTATTAGCGGATGGCGATGGCCGACCTCTTTGCCGACCAGGATGTTCCGGCGCGGGAGCCCGAGGCGCCGCCCGCCACCGCGCCGCTTGCCGACCGGCTGCGGCCGCGCTCGCTCGACGAAGTCGTCGGGCAGGAGCATTTGACAGGGCCCGACGGCGCGATCGGGCGTATGGTCGCGGCCGGGCGCTTGGCCTCCATGATCCTGTGGGGACCGCCGGGCACGGGCAAGACGACCATTGCCCGGCTGCTCGCAGGCGCAGTCGGGATGCGCTTCGTGGCAATCTCTGCAGTTTTTTCCGGCGTCGCGGATCTCAAGAAAGTATTCGCCGAGGCCGCGACTGCGGCTCGAGCCGGACAACAGACCCTGCTATTCGTGGATGAGATCCACCGCTTCAACCGCGCCCAGCAGGACGGCTTCCTCCCCTACGTGGAGAACGGCACCGTCACGCTCGTCGGGGCGACGACGGAGAACCCGAGCTTCGAGATCAACGCGGCGCTGCTGTCACGCTGCCAGGTCTTGATCCTCCGGCGCCTCGATCACACGGCCCTGGAGGAGCTCGTGGGTCGCGCTGAATCCCTTGAAGATCGCAAGCTGCCGGTTACATCCGAGGCACGCGAAGCCCTGATCGCCAGTGCCGACGGCGACGGACGCTTTCTCCTCAATCAGGTCGAGACGCTGTTCTCGATCGCGATCGAGCAGCTGCTCGGGCCCACCGAGCTCAGCGATCTGCTTCACCGCCGCGTGCCCGTCTACGACAAGGACCGGGAGGGTCACTACAACCTCATTTCAGCGCTGCATAAAACGATCCGCGGCTCCGACCCGCAGGCAGCACTCTATTATCTCGCGCGAATGCTCGTCGCCGGCGAAGAACCGCTCTACGTACTGCGCCGCCTCACCCGCGCCGCGGTCGAGGACATCGGCATGGCCGACCCAAACGCCCTGTTGCAGTGCCTGGCCGCGAAGGAAATGTATGATTTCCTCGGCTCGCCGGAGGGTGAGATCGGCATCGTCCAGGCCTGCCTCTACCTCGCCACCGCGCCCAAATCGAACGCTGCCTACATGGCCCAGAAGAAAGCCTGGTCCTCAGCGAAGGAGACAGGCTCGCTGATGCCTCCGATGCAGATCCTGAATGCACCGACCAAGCTCATGAAGAACGTCGGTTACGGCAAGGGCTACGCCTACGATCATGATGCCGATGAGGCCTTTTCCGGCCAGGACTATTGGCCGGAGGAGATGGAGCCGCAGGCCTTTTACGAGCCGAGCGACCGCGGGTTCGAAGCGCGGGTGAAGGAGCGCTTGGAATATTGGGAGCAGCGGCGCAAGGAGTTGCAACAAAGGAGTGAAGACGCGGGTTAAGCCGCGCAAAGTCGAGGGAGCGACAGCGATGTACGACACGAGCGCTTATTGGCAGGCCCAGCTAATGAACTGGGGACCGAAAATCGTCATTGCGATCCTGATCCTGATTGCCACCTGGGCCGTCGCCCGGGCTGTCAAATGGGTGATACAGAAAGCGATCGACCGAACTCCTGCGCTCAGGAAGCATATGACGGGCGCCCCCGAAGAGACCGTCGGGCACCAGCTCGGCACGATTGCCAAACTGATCATCTGGCTGGTCGGCATCATGGCCGCGCTGCAGTTTCTCGGCATCGGTCAGATTCTTGCCCCCATCAATGAGCTCGTCACCGACATCTTCGCCTTCCTTCCAAAGCTGATCGGCGCCGGCCTGATCTTCTTCATTGGCCTTATCGTTGCGCGGATCGTTCGGCGGCTGGTCGAGACTGTCCTCATCGCCGCAAACATCGACGGATTGCTGGCCCGCGTCGGCATCGGTTCGACCGAAGGCACCGTGAGGACTTCTCCCGAGGCCGTTCCGCCAGGAGCGGCCACGGGCATGACCCGCGCCAGCTTGGCGCGAGCTGCTGGCGTGCTTGTTTATGCGCTTATCATCATTCCGGTCGCCATCGCGGCGCTTCAGGTGCTGGGGATCGAAGCGATCTCGGGACCGGCGATTACGATGCTGAACGAGATTCTGGCGGCCATCCCGCGCGTGCTCGCGGCCGCCCTGTGGATCGGAATCGCTTTCGTGGCGGCGCGGTTCCTGAAGACGATCATCGAAGCGATCCTTCCACCGACCGGGTTCGATGACGCGATCCGCTCGACGGGCGTGCTCCCGGCAAGCGCCTTCCCGTCGCGGATCGTCGCCAACGTCGCAATGATCGCCATCATCCTCGCGGCGTCGATCGAGGCTGCGCGGCAGTTGGGCGGAGATGACATCGCGATTTTCCTCGCGCAGGTCACCGCGCTTGGCGGCAAGGTGATCTTCGGGTCGTTGATCGTCGTTGTTGGCATTTTCCTCGCCAGAATCATTGCCAACCTCGTCGGTA
This sequence comes from Sphingomonas sp., assembly GCA_019247755.1. GTDB lineage: Bacteria > Pseudomonadota > Alphaproteobacteria > Sphingomonadales > Sphingomonadaceae > Sphingomicrobium. The sequence continues at coordinate 31,302 of JAFBAM010000104.1, read as the reverse complement.
GCGGCACGGGCGAAGGCGGCTTTGCGCAAACCCTCGTTCGCTACGCGATCATCGCGCTGTTCACGGCGATCGGGCTCACCTTCATGGGCCTGGCGGACGCAATCGTTCAAATGGCGTTCGGCTTGATCCTCGGTTCCGCGGCTGTGGCTGCGGCGCTCGCATTCGGCCTTGGCGGCCGCGATGCCGCCGCGCGAACGCTGGAGCGGTGGGCGGACGTCGGCCCGCCCGCGCGGCCGGCGCCGCCGAAGCGCATTCGCGGCAACCCCGCGCCGTCGGACGATCAGCCGCCCCTGGTCTGATGACCTTCGACCAGGCGGTCGCCTTCGCGCTGACGCTGCCGGATACGGAACGCGGCACCAGCTACGGCAAGCCGGCGGTGAAGGTCGTTTCCAACGGCCGCGCGTTCCTGTTTCCGAGCCATGAGGCCGACACCTCGTTCGGCATCGCGATCGACCTCGACAGCATCGAGATGCTGAAGGAGACCGATCCGCAGACCTTCTGGCAGACGCCCCATTATGTCGGCTGGGAAGGCGTTCTGATCCGCTACGACAGCAGCGACCCGGAGCGGGTGCGTGAAGTGATCGGGCGCTCGCGTGACTTCGTCGCCGCCAAGCCGAAGGCGCGGCCGCGCAAGCGCAAGTGACCCATCGCTTCGCGGCGTACGTCGCGATCGACTGGTCGGGCGCGAAAGGCAAGAGGCACAAGGGCATCGCCATTGCCGAGGCGCGCGGCGAGGCAGCACCGCGCCTCATCCGTCCGGGGCATGTCTGGTCTCGTGAGGAGGTCCTCCATTGGCTGCTTCGGCAGGCAGCAAAGGAGCCGACGTTATTTGGCTTCGACTTCAGCTTTGCGCCACCGCTGATCGAACGCGGCGAATATCTACCGGGTGAACCTGATGTCCCGAAAACGGCGCGACAATTCTGGGCCTATGTCGATGCGAAGTGCGACGACGAAGACCTCGGCGCGGCCAGCTTCCTCGAGGTAGCGCATCGCCCCCACTTCTATTTCGGCATCGCCGACGGGACGAAGGCTGACTTCGTCCGCTTCCGCCAATGCGATGCTCGGCTGAACGCGCAGGGCGGACGCAAGACGGCGAGTGCCTACGACGCGATCGGCGCAGCGCAGGTCGCTAAGGCCAGCTTTTCCGGCATGCGGTTCCTTCACCAGCTTGACGGCAAGGTCGCAATCTGGCCGATGGACCCGCTGCCGCAACATGGCAGCGCCGTGGTAGAGATTTACACCCGCATTTACCTGCGCCGCGCAGCGATGAGCGGGACCAAACTCCGCACGCGCCAGCAACTCAACTTTGCACTTGAAGGCCTCGGCAGCCCCCCGGCGCGCCTTCGCTTCGAGCCCAACGACCACCAGACCGACGCGCTCGTGACGGCCGCGGGAATGCGGCAGCTCGCGCTGACCGAACCGCGAGCCTTTGAACCCGAAGGCCTGACGCCCCAAATCGCCAGGACCGAGGGGTGGACGTTCGGCGTGCTATAATTCAGAGGCGTCCGCGGGCCGGATTAGCTCAGTTGGTAGAGCAGCGGTTTTGTAAACCGAAGGTCGCGGGTTCGAATCCTGCATCCGGCACCACACAGTTTTCTTCTTTATTATCAATAACTTAGATGCATTGTCGGAAGTCAGAATTGTGCCCATTTCTCCGGCACCTGTGGCCTCCCGGCACATCAGAATCGCTGTCCCAGAGAGCTTTGTGGCCTCAGATCCTAGCCGAAATCCCAGCCGGTTTCTCAAGGCCCTCTTTTTCGTGGCACCGGATGCAGATGTTGTTTTGATGCAGATGGCGCCTTGAGCTCGTCAGTGGCCCGCCTTCGACCAGAATGATCCGTTGAATAGATGAATGCCGGCCGCGGCCCCTAGAACTGGCGCAAGCAGATTGACGACCGGCACCAGCAAAAGAGCGCTGATCAGTACGCCAATCGAGTGCTGTTGCCCTCGCGTCGCCTTCAGCCAGGCCCTACGTGAGGAGGGATCGCCATGGCGGGCCGCTGCGATCTCGGCGACATCCCGCCCGAACGCGATCCCATTGACGATCACAAACAAAATGAAGGGCCCTACCCCTGTGATCAGCAGCAGGACGTAGAACGGCAGCGCTACAAGATTGAATAGAATGAGTCGGCCGGCGGACTTCAGGCCAAGGAGCAACCCGCGGCCCAACCCGACCGGTCGGGCGGTTTCTGCGGGCCCCGGATAATGCTGCTGTTCGACTGCAGCAGCAATGCGATCCGTGAACGTCGCAATCACGGTAAGAGCAACGGCGGGGAACAGGAACCACGCCGCAAGCAGGGTCAGGGAGATGGCACCGATCGTGCTTCCGCCGACCCCAACAGGACAACTGCCCATACCACCGAGGGCGCACGGATCTGAACCCGTCAGGAGCCAAATCAGGATACCGGCCATGAGGACGAAGATAAGGATCGAGATCGCAATCGCTTGAAGCATGATCACAAGGATCCGGCCGCGACCAAGGTCCGTGAGAGCAAGGGCGAGCGCTCGAAACATTAGTCCCTAACGCTCGATTGGGTTGCTTGGACTACAATTCCAGGAGAGCGAAGCGCTAGTGGCACCAGTTGCAGATGCCGATTTGTTAGGGATGTCGCTAGAGTCCGTTTTGGGTGGAAAACTGACTCTAGCGCGATGCCGGAGCCATTACGAAAGCAGACCGATAAACCGCCTCAGCCAAAGCGCCACGAAGCCGAGGCTTTGCCAGCGTCACCTGCCTTCCATTCGGAATGCACGGTCCGAGATGCGGCACCAACTTCGCGAATGCCTGCCCCTCTTCCTGCGAGGCCGGATCGGTGTCCAAGAGCGCATTTACGTCTTGTGCGTCAGACGCAACCAGGCATTGGGCAACGTCCAATACCAGCAATGTTGATTTTCCTTCGGTGCTCAGCCCTTCCAAATCCTTTGGCGACAATGGCGCAAAGGGCGCAGGGGCATCCGTCATCTTGGCTTTCGTGCCGCGCTTTTGGTCCAAGTGCAGGATGGCCTCTGCGATAGCTCCCCGGAGCATCTCAGGCTCAAAGAAGAGATATTGCGAGCCGCCGTGACCATTGATGCACCGGTCGTCGGTAACTGACCTCAGCAGCGCCTGTTCTTCCTTGGAGCCGGGAACCATGCTGAGGACTCGTCGCGTGCGCGACGGAGAAAAATCGACCACGCAACCGCCGTATGAATACATGGCCTGGATCGCGTGTTTCGCGTCGGTCTCTGGTTCCGCCCTCGCCGACGCTCCGACGGCAAGGAGCGAAGCCATCAGGAGCAATCGAACCTTCATGCAACGATCATGAAGCCAAGCCTGTCCGTCAGCAATGGGTGGAACGCTGACGTTAGTGGCCGACATTTCTGATCGGGGCGGCTGGAGGCTCTGCGTACATGCAGGTTCGATAGGCGTTGCTGTAAAAACCCCCGCCCTGTTTGCATTTCGTTTCCGGCGTGATGCCTCTCAAAATCCAAAGCACGTAAAGCGCCAAGAGCAGCAAAGTCAGGGCGTAGAGCAACCACCAACGCTTCATCGTGCAACGCTGCTACAAGCACGGGGATACCGCAACGTCTGCTTTGGGTCGAATACGGAGGCTAGCCTAGCGGCAGCTTTGGGTGGAAAGCTGACATTCCCGTGTTGCGAGTGCGTGGACCCTAGGCGTTATCGACAACACCCTCGTAACGCTCGCGAAGCGCGCCGCCGGCATGCATCAGGTAGACGTTACCCTCCTTGTCGGAGCAGTCCTGATAGCGGCTTAGCACTGCATCGAGTTCGCTTCGCAAGCGCTCGTAATCTATCCGCTTGAGCCGCAGGATGCGCCACAGCTCGAAGCCGTTGCGCTTGTGCCCTTCCGCGGAAATGAACTCGACTTTGGGCTCCATGTTGGCCCCGAGGCTGACCAATATACCCGCACTCGCCTGCGCTTCGTCTGCTTGAAGCAGCTCACGAAGCTCCTTCGCGATTTCATCTGTCGATGGCTTCGGAAGCGCCTCACTCGGAACGTAGAAGGCGGGCGCGACCGTCCGGTAAAGCTTGATCGCTCGACCCGCCCGAGTTCGGACGGAATCCACTTTGAGCAGGCCAGCCTTGAACAGCCGGCCAACATGATAATGGAACCGCTTCAGCTCGAAATTCGAGCGAGCGGCGGCCTCAGACACCGAAAGCGCCTCGGGCGCGAACATCATAAGCATCCTTCGCTTGCTCGACGTTGCGAAGAGGGCGGCCTGGTCGGCCCGATGGACGGTCCTCGTTCTACTCAGGATATTGTCTTCCATCCTGAGTAGATGCCGGGATACTCCTCTGTCAGCAAGCGTGGTCGGGAGTCATCGGAAATGTCGTGTCTCGCAAATGTGGCTCTCGCGTCGGCGGCGCTCGCAATTCTTCCTGCCGCGGCACCACCGCCCGCCGCTGCTTCGATGGAAGACCGCCTTGGTCACTGCTTCGACCAGCAGTCGGCAAAAGTGCCCTTCTCGGGAATTGTGGCGGCTAGTGACGGCACCGCTAGGTTTGAGCGGGCCGCTGGCTTTGCTGATGCCGCCGGCACGCGCCGCCCGACGTCAGATGCGCCGTTCCGCTTGGCATCCGTCCAGAAGGTCCTGACTCAAATCGCAATCGCCCAACTGGTCGACGCCAGGAAGCTCGATCTGGCTGCCCCGGTCGGCCGCTATTTGGGCGGGCTTCCGCCTCAACTGGCCGCGGTGACGATCGACCAGCTGCTGCATCACCAGTCGGGCGTCGCCAGCCTCACCATGCTGAACCCAGAGATCGCGCAGGTGTTGATCTCGGCACGGTCTGCGCGAGATCTAGTCCCATTGGTCGCTGCCCAGCCGTTGGCTTTCGCACCCGGTAGTCGGACAGAATATTCGAATGGCGGCTATTTCCTGCTCGGCGCAGTAATCGAGGCAACGTCTGGCCAGTCTTACGGCGACTACCTGCAATCGCATGTCTTTCGGCCGCTCGACATGACCCACAGCAGCCTCACGCCAGACGGCAAAGCCGTCATTCGATACACAAGAATGTCGCCCGCCGGGCTGGCCGAAACGCCTCGGCCAGTGACGGCGGGGTTGCCTGATCTTCCTGCGTCGGCCGCCGGCGACGGGCTGAGCTCTGCATCGGACATGCTCGCCCTCGGCCGCGCCCTGGTCGGCGACAAGCTTGTGTCGAAGACCACCAAGGAGCGGATCTTCCAGCAGAAATCGAGCCCGTGGCGCATCGGCCAGTCGGGTGGAAGCATCGGCACGAACACCGATTTCGCCGTCTTTCCGGAAAGCGGCTGGGTGGTTGTGACCCTCTCAAACTACGATCCGCCGGCCGGCGAGCTAATGGGCGAGGTCATGAGTAAAATGGCGACGACAGGAACCTGCCAGCCGCTTGGCGCTGAAGATCGACCTTCGCCGTTTCGGATGATCACGCCGCCGCCAGCGCGGCAGCCTTAGGCATCAAAATGAGGTCTAATCCCGTAGCGTCAGCTTTGGGTCGAAAACGGACACTAGCTAGCGCTGGTAATATTCGTTCCCGATGAAGCCGATTTGGAAGCCGCTGACGGTGGCGACATTCATGAGGCAAGACAGGACCTCGCTGCCCTTGCCAGGCGGATTCAGGTTTCGATTTACCCAGTCAGGACTGACTGCATGGAATCCGAACTTTGACTGGAAGGCGCCTTTAGCTCGGCGACCACAAACGTTCTCCACTTGCCGCGTGAAGGCGGCGTCGTCCGTCACACCTGTTCGATACTGCGGGACGCGGTTGAGAAGCCCTCGAGCAGAAAGCCACTCGCGAGCTTGCGCTTGGAACACGGGAGCTAAGCGCGCCTCGCGCAAAACCTCGAAGCGGCGCTCGATCTCGGGCGGCAACTCAAGGCTGTAATAGCTGATCGCTAGGTCCGCGCACCTTAGTTGCTCGTCAGTCGCCGACTTGATGTCTGATGCGGCCAGTACGTCCTCGCCCCCCATTTCGGGATCATTCCAACGGATCGTGGCGGGCCCGAGACCGCACTGGGTGAAACGTTTGGCTGCCTCTTGAGCCGTAATGTTTTCGTAGACTCCCCCGGACGTGGAAATTTGAGCGGCCATGAAGAAGAGGACTGCAGTGAACACGTCCAGAATGTCGCATTCGCCACAAGCGTCCGCAATGGGTCGAAAACGGACTCTAGCTTGATTGCTCACTGAAGCCGAAGAACCGCCGCTGCTCACGCCAGCAGAGGGGAACGTCAGCTGCGCGTAAAATACGACGTCCGGATAGTTCGATCGGCTGTCGACCCTCTACCATCGCAGCGAGAATGTCTGGCGCCAGCCAGCTAAGTCGCAGAAGCTTGTAGAGGTGACGCTCGGTGTAGCCGGAAACCAACGGGTCCGCTTCACCAGCAAGTACCGCCCGTTGAGCGGCCAGGGCATGGGTTACCAATCGGAAAAGCGAGCGATCGGGTGCGCGAGTCTGTGAGCCTCCATCCCCCACCACGAGCCTAAGCTCCTTACCCTTCCTGAGCTTGGCCGGCAGCCGGACGGATTGTGCGTCCTCAGCCCCGAACGCGATTTCGAGTTCTTCAGCAGACAACCGAACCGCCGTCCTGTGTGCGAGAAGAATAGAGCGCTGCTCAGGAACAGGCAGCCCACGAATGCTCGTCGCCTCTTCGGTAACATTGGCTTCCAGGCCACGCGCCATCGCTTGCTCGGCCTGATCCAAGACCGCCGCCTCGATATCGGCAGCGGGAACCCGCCATGCCTCAGCCTTCCCCTCCCCGGGTTTTAGCCGGGTGACATAATACCGATGCTGACGCGATCCCTTGTTCGTGAACACGGGAGTCATCCGCCGACCATCAGGGTCGAAGACCATACCGGCGAGAAGGCTGGGCGACCGCGCTCGGTCCCCAAGCACTCGAGCTCGTCTGTTCGCGCCAAAGGTGGTTTGAACCTGGTCCCAGGTTTTTTGATCGATGATCGCCTCGTGCTGTCCTTCGTAGAGTTCGCCGCGGTGTTTAACCTTGCCGATGAACAGTGGGTTCTTGAGTATCTGGCCGAGCGACCCCGCGCTGAAAGCACAACCCCCTCGGGTCCTCCCATCGTTGAAAGTTCTAAGCTTCGATCGAATGCCTGATCGCGCAAGCTCGTTCGCGAGCGCAGTGGCAGACTTCAGGTGCAAGTAGCGATTGTATATGTGCCGGACGATCGCGGCCTCGCTCTCGTCGATGAGCAGTTTCCGATCTCGAAGGCGGTACCCGAGCGGCACCGCGCCACCCATCCACATGCCCTTGCGCTTGGATGCCGCGACTTTGTCCCGGATCCGCTCGCTGGTCACCTCGCGCTCGAACTGGGCGAACGACAGCAGCACGTTGAGGGTGAGCCGCCCCATACTTGTCGTCGTGTTGAAGGCCTGCGTGACGCTCACGAACGATGCGCCTGCTTTATCAAGCTCTTCGACGATGCGCGCAAAGTCAGCGAGACTGCGTGTCAGCCGGTCAACCTTGTAGACGACGATGACGTCGACCTTGCCGGCAGCAACATCAGCAAGGAGCTGCTGGAGTGCTGGCCTGGCCATATTTCCGCCAGACCAGCCTCCATCGTCATAATGCTCGTTGACCTGCTCCCAGCCCTCATGGGCGTGGCTGAGGATGTAGGCGGCGCAGGCCTCGCGCTGAGCATCGAGACTGTTGAACGCCTGCTCCAAGCCCTCTTCCGTCGACTTGCGAGTGTAGATGGCGCAGCGGCGCTTCACGTCTGCGCCCTACGGCTGACGGACTTGTGTTTCCTCAGTCCGAAGAAGGTCGGGCCTGACCAGTGCGTGCCGGTGATAGCCGTGGCAACCTGCGTCAGTGAGCTGAAGCACCTTGCGTCATACTCATAGCCCTCATCCAGCACGAGCACGTGGTGCACCCTGCCCTGCCATTCTCGAACGAGCCTCGTCCCCGTCTTGAGCGAGGACGGGCTTGTGCTGATCAGCTCATCGCCTCGACGGAGTCGCTGCGCTGCCCTCTCGAGCTCACGCTCGATGTGCCTTGGCAACTCGCCGTAAACGCGAGACTGGAGTTTCCACGCAATCCCGCGGCGAAGCAGGTCGGGGCCGATGTCGGGCGCAGGCTTGCGCCAGCAATCGCGCCATTTGGCGCGGAGCTGCGCCGGTGACATTCCGGGCAGCTCCGCTAGTTGCTGCTCGAGCGACGTCACTCCGCCGTGACCTCAGCCGGAGCCGCGTCGATCCGGTAGGCTGTCTTGCCATCCGCCCGCTGCTCTTTGAGGAGTTTGTTGCTCTTCCGCACACCGGTGAGAAATGCGCGGCAACTGTGCTCCTTCCAGCCGGTCGATTTCACAATCTCAGCGACGGTCGCGCCGGTGCCGCGCGACAGCATCTTGGTGACGTGGGCGCTTTTCGATTGCTTCTTTGTCTGCTTGGTCATCTTGGGTCTCCTCGCCAGTATCATCGCTGGCACTGACCCAAGCCGCGGGCTTCAGCATCGAAGGGCGGCGCTACCGCTCATCAGCGGCTCATGTGGACCAACGCTCTGTTAGACAGGCCAGTCAAGTCTTGAAGCTGAAACGACGGGACGTTTGTTCAAGCGCGTTGCGGCGGAAGACCGCAATGATATCAAACAGCCATGCCTTCGCACTCCGCTAGTCGTGGAAAACAGTTTCTCGCGGGAGCAAGGCGACCTCTCGAAGCGGCAATTGCGCTGGGAATCGGCGCATGGATGGCTGAGTGGCCGACCGAAACAAGTCGCTGGCTCATCCTGAGCTTTCTACCCTTATATGGCCTGACCTATCTCTGGCGCGCTTTGAAATTGGGTTGGCTTGTTGTGCTTACGGCCGCGTGCGGAACTTGGCTGATTTACTGCTGGGTTGCGGGCTACCGCGTGTACCAAGGCGCGAATTTGCGCCTCGCTTATCGCATATGCGGCTCAATGAATCATGACGACCAAAACAGGCTGGCAAAGTTCGTGCTGGAGATAGAGCCTCGCAACAAGAATTCCGAAACGGTGCATTATGTTGTGAGCGATCATTTCCTCAGACTGGACGGAAGAGCCAGCACTGACCGATTTGAGGAAAAATCCATCGACTTGGTTCCAGCTGAAAGACTAATTCCGGGCGCGGCAATCCCAGTCCAAAAAGACCACGTTTATTTCGATCCGCCCATCAAATCGCCCCCCGTCCTAAAGGGCGAGTATCGTTACGTCGTGAGATTCGGCAGGGACGCCGATCATCCTACCCGAACTTCAGTAATCACCGGCAGGGTATCGATACTTTTTGGACCGGATGGACAGCCGTTGGGTCCGCCAAGGTTCACGCCGAGTGGCGACAGCGGAGTTGAATACGACTCAACGGACTGTGAAGTCACTGACGAGTAAGGGAGTGGAGGTTCGCTGTTAGAGTGGCTTTCCATGCGGATGCCCCGATTGACGTGCAGCGGATCGACACAATTTTACATAACATCCGTTGTCGCGAATCTCGATGCCGCCTCCGAATCCCAATCACGTTCAAAACGACGGTTGGTCAGGGGATCGCCAGAGTCAGTTTTCGACCCATTGCGGACACTAGCCGAGTGGCGGATTTGCCGCCGCGCGTGCTAGCGAAGCCAGCCCTAAATGGAATTTCTATCTGAAGCTGATCGAACGAGACGAGTAGAACTTATCTCTGCAGCTTCGAGGTCAAGTGCTGATCAATGGCTGGCGCAGTGCGCTACCTCGGCTGTCGGGAAACAATGTCGCCATCGCCCGCGCCGGCTCAAGCCCGTAATGTTGCGCCAGCGCCCCGGCGAGCAGTGCGTCGAGATCGGCCGTCGGCTTGAGGTCTCGCCCTTCGTAAAGCGACGCTGTCGCCAGACCGGGCCAATCTGCCATCACCATTCCGCCGCGCACCGCGCCGCCCAGCAGCATAGCGGCCGAAGCCTGCCCGTGATCAGTACCGCCGGTGCCGTTGGGCTTCGCGGTACGCCCGAACTCGGTCGCGACGACCACCAGCGTATTCGCCCAGTCCGGGCCGAGGCCTGCCTTGAGTGCCGCCACCAGTTGGTCGAGGCTCCTGAGCTGCGCAGTGAGCCGCCCCCGCTGGCCGGAGTGCGTGTCCCAACCGGTGGTTTCGATCATTGCGATCCGCGCCCCGTCGGGGCCCAGCATCTTCGCCGCGAGCGAGCCGACAGCGGCACCATTCTGCCCGCCGCCTTTCATGGGATCGCCGGCCATCATCCGCGTGTCCATCGCGGCGCTCCACAGGCCGTGGAGCTGCTGGTCAGCGGCGTAGAGCGCCGACACCCGCGTCAGCAGGTCATCGCTGGGGCTCGGCAGTTGCGACTGGGCGTAGGATGAGACCTCGTGGCTCCCGCGAAGCGCCATCGGCACCGTCGTCGACAGCGCAAGCGCTTTGGCCTCGTCGGCTGGAAGCAGGCCGAGCAGCCGGTTCATCCAACCGTCGCGCAGGCGATAGGCGGCCGAGCCACCGGTCTCGAGCACGTTCTGGCCGTCGAAGTGGCTGCGGTCCCGGTATGGCGACGCAACCGCGTGGACGAACAACGCCTGCTTATCCGAGTAGAGTTTCGCGGTTTCGGCCAGCGCTGGGTGAAGCGTGAAGAATGTCCCGAGCTTGGCGCCGCTCGCCAGATCCTGTGCGAAATCCCCGCGCAAGCCCGCATAGGCCGGATCCCCCGTCGGCGCGACGATGTGCAGTCCGTCGGCAGCGCCCCGCTGGATGATGAAGACGAAGCGCCGGTCGGTGGCGGCTCGGGCTAAGACCATCTTCGGCAATCCGAGGGTGGCAAGTCCGGCTGCGGCACCCGTTGCGCTAATGAAGGAGCGGCGGGAAATCATCCTTATCTCCTCACGAATTCGGGGCTGACGAACAGCAAGGCCAATCCCTCGGCGGGGCTTTCAGCTCGTGCGATTGCGGTGCGCGTCGTGTCACTGAGCGAGCCAGGATAAAGCTTCTCAGCCAGCGCGCGGGCGTCAACGCTCGATCCGGCGCTATCGGCAAGGCGCTGCGCGGCCTCGACCCGAAGTACCAGAGCTTCGGGCGCGGCCCAGCTGGCGGCAATGTCGTCCCAGCCGGCGGGCGACCCGGGCTGCCAGGTCGGCTGGCCGAGCTGCTTCAAAAGGCCCGCCTGGGCTTGTGCCGGGATGCGGGCGGCGTTGATTGCGCGCAGCGCCGAGACCGACCATTCCCACGGTGTTTTGAACTTTAGCGGCTGCGTTGCCCAGGGCTCGGGCGATTCGATCAGCGCACGATAGACGGCGGGCAAGTCGCCGTTGCTGGCGACATACGCTCTCTCCAGCCGGTCGACGAGCGCGGGCGACGGCTCGTCTCCTGCGAAGTGGCGAGCAAGCTTGGTCGCGAGATGCTTCGCGGTCGCCGGGCTCGATGCCAGGTCCATCAGCACGGCGCGCGCCTGTGCCTCTCCGCCCTGGCCATAGCGCTTGCCCATGATGACGCGGTCACCGGGCTCGTGCAGGAAATCCGCGAACTGGAAGTCGCCCGCGGGCACGTTGCCGAGCATGCGCGCGCCCGGGCCGCGCCCAATTCCGCCGACCGTCCAGCCGGTCAAGGCTCGCGCAAATTCGGTGACGTCGGCCTGGCTGTAGCCGGTGCGAACGCCGAGCGTGTGCAGCTCCATGATCTCGCGCGCGAGATTCTCGTTGAGGCCCCGAGCCTTTCCGCCGCGCATCGCCGCAAATTGGCCCGCGCGCGAATTGGGGCCGATCGACTGCGCTTGGTCGAGGTAGACCAGCATGGCCGGGTGCTGCTCAACCGCCAGAAGCATGTCCGAAAAACGGCCGAGCACGTGCGGCCGGATCGCTTCGAATTCCAGCAAGCCGGCAAGTCCAATCACCGGCAACTTGTCGACCGAGACCGCGAAATGATTGGCCCAGAAGTGCACCAGTCGCTCGACGAACGGAGTGTCGCTTGCGAGCGCCGAGTCGAGCCGCGCCGAGCTCATCAACAGATAATTCTGGCGAATGTTCTGCCGCAGATAGCGCTTGAGCGGGTCATCCTGCTGGGCGTTGGCGCGTTGCGGCATGGCTGCCGGGGTTATCGCCGCGCCTTGCGGCTCAAGCTGCTGGCGCTTGCCCTGCGCGAACTGGCGCTGCGCCTGGATATAATCGGCTAGCTCAGTGGCGACGGCGGCGCGGGTCGGCACTTGGGCGAGCGCTTGCGGCCGGGGCTCGAAGCGATCGAATTGCTGCAGCAGCCAACGCTTTGGATCGCCGGGTGCCTGGTCGCTCGGGCGCGCGCCGAGACCGAAGCGGTTGAGCGCAATCGTGGTGGCAAGCATCCCTATCTCCTTGCGCAATGAGAATATGGCTTAGCCTCCTGAACCGCCTCTGAAGGCGATTTTTAGGATTGGCTAACCCTAAAAGCCGCGGCTGGCCGGCAGGTTCATGGGGCCGAGAACGATCAGCCGATCGATCCACCGCTTTCTAGCGGCAGCTTTCCACCCAGACCTGCCGCTAGAGTAGCGTCCGTCGACCCAAACCTGCCGCTAGCGGAGCGTCCGCCTTCGACCAAAGCAGACACTTCGATTGCGGGCACGACTAGGCGGAATCATGCTACAAGCCTTCTGCACAGCTGGAGGCTAGTATGCTTTCGATTCCTGAAGTCCGTGCATTCGTTCCGCTGCTGAAGGTCTCCGACATGGAAGCCTCAATCGCGTTTTATGAGAAGCTCGGCTTTTCTGTGAGTAACAGCTTTGGACCTGAAGGCGAGCAGCCGCAGTGGGCGTCGCTGACAGCCGGAAGTGTGGAGGTGATGCTCGGGCGTAGCGGACTTGATAGTCGCACGCGGCTGGACGAATTTTATCTCTACTGCGGCGACGTAGAGAAGATGCACGCGAATGCGTCCGAAAGGGGATTGGCTCCCACGGCGATCAGTAATCCCGTCTTCAATCCGAACGGCGAGTTCGATGTGATCGATCCAGACGGACGCGTGGTCCACATCGCCTAGGGTTTTGAGACCTTAGCTGGAGTACCAGGCCGTCCGCCGTGCTCAGAGTTGATTGGCAGCTCGACCCATTGCGGACGCTTTCACCTCCAGACATTCTCCGCGAGTGCCCAAGCTGATTTGCATAGCAGCGGCTCTCATCGATGACCCGCGCGGCCGGGTACTGTTAGTTCGTAAGCGAGGCACCACCTTCTACATGCAAGCCGGCGGCAAGATCGAGCTGGGCGAACTGGCCGTCGAAGCCCTGCTCCGTGAACTGAGAGAGGAACTTGAGTTTGTGCCACCGGTCGGCAATGCGGTCTTCCTCGGAACATTCCATTGCCAGGCCGCCAACGAGCCTGATCACATGCTCGAAGCACACCTGTTCCACGTCCGAGCGGCGGAAGAAGACTTTCAGATTGGCGCGGAATTAGACGATGTGCTTTGGGTTGAGGTCGACGCCGCGGACCACCTGCCGCTCGCGCCGTTCACCCGCGATTACGTGCTTCCGTTGGCGCGATCTTTGTCCAGGCGATAGCCGACGCCGGTTGCGGACGACAAAGCTCCGCTCAGCTGCGCTGCAAAGGAATCGAGCCGACAAGCACAGTGATGCACGGCTCGGTCCGTGTCAGACGCTGGTATTCCTATCGAATGGCGACGCAACCGGAACCCAGCGCTTTCGAGCCGGAACAGGGCAACGAAGACGTGATTGAGAACATCCGCAACCGGGTGGCCCGTTGCCGCAGACTTGCCGCGCAACTTACTGACCAGCCTGCGATCGAAGCACTGTTGGGAATGGCACTGGAAGGCGAAGAAGATATTCGCCGTTTAGAAGATCGGGGCCGCGCGGCTTAACCCGCATCGTCCCTCTTTATGTGGTTCGTCGGCTAGAGTCAGTTTTCGACCCAAAACTGACTCTACCAAGGGTCTGAAGCTAAGCGCTCCGTCGTCTGGTCATCAGTGCCGCTGCGGCTGTTACTAAGAAGACCAAAGCTAAGGCCTGACTAGCCATGTTACGCCCCCACTAGAGCGGCCCGCGCCCTAGGCAGAGCACGGGCCGCTCACGGTGCTCGTTCGGAGGTCGCTCCTTCGAGCAAGCCATTTGTATAATTTTTGTTAACCAAGCTGTCCAGTTACGGTCCGGATCAGCTACGGCTCGAAGCGCTAAGCCGGATTAACTGCGGGCAGGGGAAGCAGCGCGACAAGACGGGCACCCTGCCAAACTTCGCAGCTGGCCGGCATGCGCATAAGCTCTATTTGAGAGATTGCGTCGGCGTCGTGAAGCGCACGTATCTCTCGCACAGCTTGGCACTCGCCGTCTCTGTCGAGACAGAAGAGTTCGTAGGTCATGTCCTGTGGCCCCTCCACAAGAGCGGCTCGACGGAGGGGTTACTCCCCGTCGAGCCGTAAGCCTCGCAGCCTTTGCTTTTGCCGAGCGGGGGACGCGAGTCTCAACAACAGTGTAGCGGGATCGGCTGGCGATTCAAAACCGCTTAACCTGCACGTTTCGCGTGATGCTTTCTGGAGCCAGGAGGGCGACGCGGAATCTCATATTTTCGCATTAGGGCAAGTACAGACGCCGAGCGCGTCCCGTAGCGATTTGCGATCTGCACTGCGGTCAATTCATCGCCATGATAAAGCTGTTCAAGCGTTGCCTTATCGAGCCGCTTTCGCAGCTGCTGTCGTACCATTTGCTACCCCGTTCCCTTGGGTGCCGAGGCTATCGAAAGTTATGTCAGCTTTCCACCCAAATGGGACTCTAAGCGAGTGTCGGTTTTTCGACCCAATGGGGACACCTGCTACTATGTTATGCCTTGGCGCCTTTAGTGGAGGCAGAGTCTTATTGCTCGGCTTGGGCATGGCTGCCCTCGTGTTTGACACTTTCCGACCCTTCATTCGGGATGCGGCGAGTAGGAACGACGCTGATGCCGAGCAATCGTCTCGAGACCTAGGCCAAGCGAGACAATCACTCCTCTTTCTCGTCGGACTTGCGCTCCTACTGATCGTTGGGCTTTGGCTAGGATCGGGGCTGCCAACTTAAGGTCAGTTTCCACCCAAAGCTGCTCCTAGCGTAGCGTCCAATTTCAACCCATTGCGGACATCTCAAGGTCGTAAGACTGCTAACCAACGCGAAGCCCTGCTTATTCATCCGCTATCCTCCTCGCACGAGGGAATGAACTCGTCGCCGCCAGCAGAGAGCCTTTTCAAACGCTCTGCTAGGCCACGGTTAAGCCGGGGAGCGAATTTGTCCTTCCTTCAGGTGAGCAATCATTCGAACGCGCTGCGCTTGGCACCGCTCCATTGATACTCGACCAAGTCGATGTGCTCCACTCCCCATCCCGGCCGCGCCTGACGCAGCTCGCCAAGACGTGTGTAATTAAACTACGCGAGCTGCGCCAGCTTGGTCGATCGCTTCTGACGACGCATTACGCCACCGACCGCGGCGAATCCGAGCATCATCATTGCCCACGTTGTTGGTTCAGGCACGGCCGCGACGTGGGCCGTTGCAACAACACCGTCAGCGAAGCCATTGGTGTCCTTCCGACTACTAAGAAAGCCGTAATAACCCTGGCCCGAATTGTAGAAATTGAAGTCGCCTAGTGACATGCTGGAGAACGATAATCCACCAAATGTGACCCAGGCTCCGGTAGAGTACAGATTATTGTCCGCTCCTGCGTAGGTTGACAGGCCAGTGATGGGATCGGTGCCATTGACCAGCCCGTAGATGCTTGTGGCATGACCCGCGCTATCGGTCGTGACGCTGCCGAGTGCGAATATCGATCCGTTGTTTATGTCGAACTGGTAGGTGCCCGCAGGAGCGGGCGCGCCAACGGCGGCCGGGACCGCTTGAGAATGTGCAGTAGAACCGGAAGTGAAAGCAACGATCGTTGCCGCGCACGCAAAAGTAAAAACTCTGAACAGTGACATGATGCCGCCCCTTTCGGGGGAAGGCATTATACAACCTCATTAAATAATCATTTTACGAATATGATTAACAAAAAACTTCACCAATCGATCGTCAAGGGCCGATCGGGCCTAAGACCGAAGTTGCAGCTCAGCTCGCCGGTATTATCTCAGGCCCGAGTTTCAGAAAATTGCGAGCCAACGAAAGCTTCCATGACGCAACCACAAACTCACGAGTTAGGGGATTTCTGATCCTCTGGCCTCCTAGGTCCAGGTCGGCGCCGCGGGATCCCGTATTTTTCCATTAGCGTGAGCACGCTACACGAATAGGCATGATATCGATTGGCAATCTGGACTACCGTCAAGCCCTCCCCATTATAGAGCTGCTCAAGCGTTTCTTTATCGAGCCTCTTTCTCAACTGCTGTCGTACCACTGCTCGCCCTCACTCGCGCGCCTTTCAATTCGATTGACGCGGTCGTGGTGGCATAACACCAGATCGGCGCACATTACAAAATGTTAATGTAAGGCACGTAGTGGGAGCCGCCTAACCCACGGAGGACTACGTGAACATCTTGAAAATGTTGCGAAACGAGGACGGGGCAACCGCTATCGAATACGGGTTAGTGGCAGCACTAATCGCGGTTGCCGCCGTTGGGGCGATATCGGGCCTGGGGACGAAGCTCAACACCACATTTAATAACGTCTCAAACAAATTGAGGTGATTGCGCGAGCTTGCGTAGGCGACACACACTGCCCGATGAATGCCCGCATTTGGGTCCAATCTTCGGATCTCGGACGTCGCGCTTCTAGGTTCGATCCGCTGGGCGAAGCCGCAACATTAGCATTTCGAACACTGCCGGGTGCAACGGGGTCTGATAAGTCAGGCCGGCCATTGATTGCTCAATCCAGCATATGGTGGCCTCTAAAGAAGCCAAGTTATCGAGCTTAATCCAGACCCGCTCGTCGATGAGAGGGCGGTCCACGAACTCGCATCGGCAACCGGACAATGTCATGTCGAAGACTCTGACCGGAAAAGCCAAGCGGCCCGCGCGACGAAGAAGGGCCTGTGTTTCGACCTGCCGCCGGTCGGAGCTACGCGGCCTATAAACCCGTCCCTTTTGATTATCCTCGAATTGGAGTCCCGATCTCCGCCCGGAATACCACCGGACGACCGCGCTAGTAGCGCTTCGGCCAAGCACGCTCAGTCTTACGACTTCACCAGGCTTAAGCGGGACGGTAGTAGTGACTGCGCACCCATCGTAGGAGAGGTCGACGATCTTGATATCTACGATCTCCTTGGTTGGTCGAAGTAGGTAGCCGGAGAGCTCGACCATGCGGCGCTCGTCACGCGCGGGCTGAGCAGCAGCAGCGCCGCCACTCGAGACGACGTCGTCCATACTGTGTTTCTCAGAACTCGATTTCATGTTGCGGTCGCACCTCAAGAACTTCGGCTAGGATAATGCGAACCTCTGAATAGCTATTTAATACTCCGTCGCTCGCTACGACCCCCCGCTGGGCGGGAGCGAGACGGCTGTTTGACACACAGTTGCTCTTCCACGACGCGGGTGCAAAAGGCAGACGCCCCACGACAAAAGCCCAATCAGCACGCAGCCGCACGGCTGCTGGGCCGGAGGCCCTCAGACTTTGCCCTCCTCAACGGGCAGGAGATGCGCTTGACACGAATCAACGGTAATCATGATTCATCCGCCCAACTGCTCTTACCAAATGGTCGAGCCATCTACGTGCGAATAGAAGATGTATCGATTAGTGGATGCAAGGTGCAATGCTCTGAGGTGTTGCCAATAGGTGAAGCAGTGATCCTCAAGGCCGGAAACGAGGAAGTCGCCGCCGAGGTTCGCTGGTCATTCGAGGGGATTGCGAGCTTGGTCCTGAAGGATAGTTTCTAGCGCGACAGAGCGCGGCGTCTATTAAGACTAACCATGAAAAAAGGCGGCTGAAGGGAGCTTCAACCGCCTTATTACTGTCACCTGCGCATCAAGCAGGATTAGGGGCTACACGATGCAGCGGGTAAACTTTGTGCGAGTGTATTAGTTCCGACCAGAGTTAACTCGAAGCGATCGCCGTGCGATGATAGGGCTTAGGTGAGGCTCGCGATGACCCTTCCCGTATCGGCGAGGCTGGGGTAGCGCGGGCCTCACTCAAGTTCCCATCCGACCAGCGTATCCTAGTTCGGGCGTGGCTTCGATGATCTCCTCGCGCGAAATGGACTTCTATGGGTACAGCCAGAGTGTGTTCGTTTCGCAAATTCGATGCAGGCGACGCGACGCTAGCCCAGATGTCAGCGACGCCTGCTGACTTAGACGCAAAGGACCCCGACTGATGAAGAAGCCAGATAAGGACGAGCATCTGATCCAGCGCTCAGGACCTGACCGGCGACAAACAGATCGAAGGCAAGACGACCGAGCACGACCGGAAACAGAGGATAAACGCCGGAGGGAACGCCGTGAGAGCGATCGCCGTGCGTGAGCCCAAGCAGACCCCATCCTCACCTTCGGCCGATTATCTGACAACGAATACGACGATGAAAGTCAGTATGGTTGCAAGGCACAAGAGCAAGGTAAAGGGGAACTTGGCGCGGCGCTGATCCACGACCGGAGCCCAATGATATTGTTGCGAGCCCTTTCCCATTCCTATCCCTTTAACAGGCCCGCTTAAATATTCCGTTATTCACCGAACGACCGCGGCCGCTGCTTACGAACAAGCCCGGGCCCAGTCGCCACCTCGATTGGGTTGAAGAATTCAACCAGGTGAGAATCTTGTCGTTCACAAGTCGCCGGCGGGCTATGGACGGCCTTCCATCGTCGGAGAGGGTCGTGCCCGAGCGGATCGAACGTGACCACCGCAGTCCCATCTCATATCCTGGGGTAATTGCTTTGCAGGATGGAAGCCGTCTGGCAGTGATGATCATCGACATCAACTCTGAGGGCTGCAAAGTTGCCTGCGAGGGCTCTCTGCCGATTGGCCAGCGAGTTCGGCTTGAGACGGCCGGTGGCAACTGCACATTGGCACAGATTCGCTGGTCGCTTCCCGGCTCCGCTGGGCTGCAATTCGAAGAATCGGACAACCCTATTCCCGGTCACAGCTGATTTGCACCTTGGCCACCCGGACTGTGGGGCCGCACTCGCGCACTACAAGAGACGAAGCCTGGGCCACGCGACGCCATTCCTAGGACTGGCCGGAGCGACCACAGAACCATCGCCAGTCTGGCGGGCACTTAATGTTTTTTTCATAGGTTGGGGGCTAAGACCGCGACAGAGGCCCGGCCGCTGTTGCGCGACAAAGGGCGGGCCTCGACCTCCTCAGAACGCCGAACGCCTCGGTAGCGCGCCACCAAGCTCGTGTGGCTTGAGCCTCAGCTCGGGCTGAAAACCACCCTCTAAAAGCTAGCTGCTGATCGCGCTCAGCCCGAAAGTGATCATGGAAATCGCCACGGCGAACAAGATCACTCCTACGACCACGGTCAATACTTCGCGCTCCGTAGGAAAGGGCTGCAATGCCTTGCGCTGGGGCAAAGCCGGCGGTGGGTCCCGGCGTATCCGAGAAGGCGGCTGAGTCCCAAAGGCAATTTTGGTAGGGAGAGGCTTGCTCACCGGTCCGAGCTACCATGACAATCTTACCGGCCAGTTAGCGGCCGCTATGCTACGCTTCATCAAACGTCATTCGTTCAGGGTTGAGTGCCCTGAAAACCCTAAGAGCGCGTTAACCATGAAGCGGAACCAGATCTCAAAGGCTTCTGGTTAACGTGATCGCAACCACAAAAGTCGATCGCAGTGTTCGGCAAAAAACTGGAGAACGATGTTGGGCAGGGCTTGGCGTACAGCGGCATTCGCGTCCTTCGTCCTGGTCGCCAGCCCGGCTCTCGCGGTGTCACCAACGGCGCAGGCGACCGGAACCGCCCGCATATACAAGCCTCTGACGATCACCAAGATTCAGGATCTGGACTTCGGGACGGTTATATTAGGCGCCGGAGCTTTCACGGGCGAGACCGTCACGGTGAGCACGGCTGGGGCCGTCACGTGCGGCTCTGGCACGGGAAAGATAACCTGCAGCGGGTCCCCCAAGTCGGCCAAATTCCGGTTGGTCGGAACAGCCAATGCCAACGTGACCCTAACATCACCGGGATTCAATCTCACCGGGCCTTCCACCCTAGCAGTCACGCCGAGCTCGACTTCACAAACGGTGACCCTCACCGCGGGGCCGCTGGACGTCTCCCTTGGCGCGTCCGTGAGCGTTGCCTCGACCACCCCCGATGGAATTTATACTGGCACCTGGACCGTTACGGCCGACTATCAATGATGTTGGGCCAAGGAACTGAAGTGCTTCTCAGTTGGCGCCTAAATGCGTTCAATGGCGTCATGAGCCGGGCAGCCCGGCTCCCGAGTCACAGATTTCAATGCTCGCATCATCTTGGCGCCTAGCGACGATTTCTGACCTCTCGCACTGTCGTTCGAGGTATTTGCGCTGATCCCGGTAATCTGTGAGCCTGGCTCCCGCAGATCGCTCCGATACGCGCTGTTGCAGCTTTAGTATCCGTACCCATTTTGCCAGACGCGGTAAGCTCTCTGATTTGATGCATCCGGTCGGCCGCGCAACTTCGCTGGTCGCGGTCGCCGCATGCCCCCAGTGAGGCGATGACTAACCCCAAGTTCAGCAGTCTGTATCGCATAATTACCTCAAAAATAGTCGACGGTGACAGGAAAGGTGCCCTGGTACGTTCCCTCGACCTGGTTTGCAGCGACATTGAGTGTTCCCCCCACAGCAAACTGAATGGGCGTGGCTTGATCGATCAGGGTCAAGAAGAACCGATTCAGGGTCCAGTTCGAGACAGTCATCTGTTCGGTGCCGCCGATCCGTGTCAGTGTTATGGGAGTATCAGGCACCCTGATGACGATGAGCGCCAGGCGAGACGCCGAGACTTCGAATCGGGCCGGCTGCGCCGATCCTCCAATCCTGACCACGCCGCCAGTCACCGAAAGCTGGCTCGTGTTTGGGTCAACGACTGCTGTTCCTCCGCTTGTTACCGTGAGAGATCCAAAATCGAGATCTGCCGTTTTCACGATGGACACGGGCTTTGCGAGCGTGAGGCTTGCGCCCGACGCAGCTGACGGCGGAGCGGCACTGGCGGGGAAAGCCAACTGGCCCAACGCCAGGGCCGCCACGCCCCATGATTTCAGCAGCCTCGGCATGACCTCTCTGGTATCGAAAGATGCTTAAAAACCCGTCAACCACGGACCGGCTATTCGCCAGAATTCCAAAGCCTGCCAACTCGTTGTTGTTTATGGTTTCATTCAGCCGTGAATGGTGATCGGGGCGCGGCGCGGTTCGACTCCCAATCCCGGCCCTCTGGATCGCTTGAGGTTTATTGGTTGAGAGGGCTCGTTCGATAGAAAGATAAGGTGGGCGAGCTCGGAAGCACGCCGCGCAACCTGCCTCATACTTGCCGCAAGCTGGTCTATCCTTCGCGGAGTCATGTTCAAGCTCGCGCGTGGACCTCCTGCCTTTTCAATGAGCTCTCGCATGAGGCTCTCAAGATCGCCTCCCCCGCGCGAGTAGAGGACGCCACGAGCGGCACATCGGTAGTCTTCCTCAAGCTGCCGAGCGGTCCGCCCGATCGCGCGTGCCTCGACTGCCCAAGCGAGACGCAATCCGCATGCAGCAGGTATCGTGAACAAGTAGTTGGCGTTTCCTTCGAAAGAGTTGCGATCGCATACCACATCATGTTCCAGGGTTCGCGACACCGCAACGACCAGAACGTCGAGGGCGACCGCGAGATGCTCCCGAGCAACCGTCGCCCAGCCCAGGGATTCAATAAAATCAATCCGAATATAGAATTCAGGTCGGCACTGAGTTGCACGCATTTTATCACCCTGATGCTGCGGCTGCGCGGGCTGCATCTGCATGAGATGCATTAAGAAACGCCTATGAGAGTGAACGAAACTCCTCGGCCGCGCACGAAAGACTAACGGTCAGTAAAAAATTAACCCATTTTGGAGAGAAAGGGCCATCTGAATCAAAGATGGCTTATAGTGAAAAAGCTCGGTTGGATTGTTGGGATTGCGGCTCTGGTCGCACCTTTGGCGCCGGTCATGGCGGCGAAGACGCCTGCCGGCACTCTCATCACCAATATCGCCAAGGCGACCTACGACCTCCCGAACGGAGGAAGCGGAAGTGTCGATTCAAACAGTGTCTCGGTCAAGGTCGACGAGATCCTCGACGTTTCTGTCGCGACGCTCAGCGCAAGCGACGTGATCGTGTCGCCGGGCGCAACCAAGCAGGTCCTCGTCTTCAAAGTCACCAACGCGGGCAATGGGCCGGAGGCGTTCAAACTCACCGCACGCGACAATATCACGGGTGACGATTTCGACCCGACGACCACGTCAATCGTGCTCGATACCAACGGTAACGGTAGCTACGATCCGGGCGTCGATACCGTTTATGTCGCGGGCGCGAATGATCCGCTGCTCGCCGCCGACGCGTCGGTCACCGTTTTCCTGCTCTCAACCATCCCGGCGGCGGCAACCGACGGCCAGCGCGGCGAAGTCGATCTCGTCGCCGCCGCGATGACCGGCACCGGGACGGCCGGAACAGTCTTCACGGGCCAGGGCCAGGGCGGCGGCGACGCCGTCGTCGGCTCCACTGGCGCGAGCGCGCAGGACAAGGGATTCTACCGGGTCTCGGCGGCGCTCGTCGGGCTGGCCAAGAGCGCGGCCGTCAGCGACCCGTTCGGCGGTACGACGCACGTGCCGGGCTCGACCATCACCTACACGCTGGTCGCCTCCGTCACCGGGTCGGGAAGCATCGCCAACCTTACTCTCACCGATTCCGCGCCGGTCGGAACGACTTACCAACCCGGCACCCTCGATCTCGGCGGGACCTCGCTAACCGACGCCGCGGACGGCGACCAGGGAGAGGTCGTCGGCGGCAATGTCGTCGTTCGCCTCGGCAATGTCGCTGCCGGCGCCAGCCGTACCGTGACCTTCAAAGTGAAAGTGAACTGAGCAATGAAAATGCTAGCCTTTCTGCTGCTCGCCGTGACCGCCGTTCCGGCCGCCGCTGAGCCGCAGGTCAGTTTAACCAGCCACGTCTCGGTCGTCCGGATCAAGGCCGGCCGGTCGGGAACGCCGGTCCGGTCACTCGAGGAACCCAAGCTGGTGACGCCGGGTGACCGCCTCCTATTCACCCTCGATTATTCGAACAATTCGGGCAAACCGGCCGATCATTTCGTCGTCTCCGACCCGGTTCCGTCTGGGGTCATCTTCGCGGGCGAGGAAAGCAAGGGTGCTGAAGTCTCGGTCGATTCCGGCAAGTCGTTCGGACCCCTGGATACCCTCAAGGTTGTCGACGCGGACGGGAAGAGGCGCGCTGCGAGACCTTCGGACGTAACTCACGTCCGCTGGACTTTCGCGCGCGCCGTTGCCGCCGGAGAACGCGGGGAATTGCGCTTCGAAGCCATCGTCAAATGATTTGAAGACAGTCCCGCCACGGGCGCCGGCGGGCATTTTTCATCAGGCGTCATTGAGTGGGGACTCGAACAATGATCAGGAACAGGATCGCGGCCGGCGTCAGCCTCGCCGCACTCATCTTCGGGACCGCGACCCCGGCCAATGCCGCCGGGACAACCGCGGGCTCGAACATCGTCAACAATGTGACGGTCGACTTCAAGGTCGGCGGTGTCAGCCAGAACCAGATAAGCGCCAGCAACAGCCTGGTCGTCGACCGCAAGGTCAATCTGACGGTCGCCGAGGTCGGCAATGCGACGACGTCGGTCTCGCCGGGCCAATCGGCCGCCGTGACCACCTTCTCCGTCACCAACTCCTCCAACGCGACCCTCGACTTCGCTCTTGCCGCGACGAATCGCAGCGGCGGAACGGCGGCGCATGGCGGAACCGACAATTTCGACGTCAGCAACATTAAGATGTACGTCGATACCAACAGCAACGGCGTTTATGACGCCGGCACCGACCAGCAGGTGACCTATCTCGACCAGGTCGCCGCCGACGCGGTAGTCACGGTGTTCGTAGTCGCCGACGTCCCGCTCGGCCGCTCGACCGGCGATGTCGCCGGCGTTCGACTGACCGCGACCGCCGCCGACGGAAGCACTGCTGGCAGCCAGGGGGCGGTGCTGACCCAGACCGCGGGCGCCAACACGGCGGCCATGGACACGGTGTTCGCCGACACCAACGCCAACGGCAATACGGCCAACGACGGGATCGGCTTTGCCGAGGATGATTATACGGTCCTCGGCGCGAACGTCGCGGCGACCAAGACCAGCCGTGTCGTCAGCGACCCGATCAACGGGACCACCAATCCCAAGATGATCCCGGGAGCAACGGTCGAATATTGCATCGCCGTTGCCAACGGCTCGGGAAGCGCGACCGCGACCAACGTCGTGGTTACCGATCCGTTGCCGGCGCAGACGACCTACGATTCCACCTTCGGGATCAAGGTCAACGGCACGGTCACGGGCGCCACCTGCAATGCCGACGGCGTCGCCGGCGGAAGCTTTGCCGGCACCACCGTCACGGGCACGATCGCTTCGCTGCTTGCAGCGGACACGCGGACCGTCGTGTTCCGAGTGACGATCAACTGACCGTTGGACGAGCGCGCGCGATGAGCGCGCGCGACCGCGATGGGCAGACCTAGCCAAATCTGGCGAACGCTCACGCGCGCGTTCGTGGCCGTCGCCGTGCTTGCTGCTCCGCAGCCGGCGGCGGCCACGCGCACCATCTCTAACACCGCCTTCCTTCAGTGGAGCGCCGGAAGCGGGACTGGCCAGGTCGCGTCCAACCGGGTCGATCTCGATTTCCAGTCGGGCGACGTTCTCTCGACCTATGTTCCGACCGCCGGGACCCTTCCCGCCGGCGCCGCGCAGGCGAGCTGCGCCGCCAACGGCGCTGCCGCTGGAACGGGCCTGCCATCCCCGCTAGCGGGCGTCGGGCTCACTCCGGCTCCCTCGGTTTACGTCGGCCGGCCGGTGGTCCTGTCGCTGGCCAGCCCGGCCGCGAACCACGACCCGGCGGCGATCGACACCATCACCGTCCTTGTCCGCACCAGCAACGGGGACAGCGAGACGATAACGTTCACCGAGAGCGGGCCCAATAGCGGGACCTTCCTTGCCGTCGTCGGGACCCAGGCGCTGCCCCCGGCGCCCGCGCCCGGCGACTGCCGGCTGAGCGTCGCCGGCGGATCGGCAGTTACGATCACGATCATGGACCCGCAGGGCGGATCGCCGATGGCGACGGCCTCGCTCGCGATCCTCGTCGACCCGTTCGGGATCGCCTTCGACAGCAGGAGCGGATCGCCGGTCGCGGGAGTGCAGGTCACCCTTATGAATGCGGCGACCGGCCAGCCGGCAGCGGTCTTCGGGGACGACGGCGTTTCCACTTATCCCTCGACCGTGATCACCGGCCAGGCGGTGACCGACAGTGGCGGAACCACTTATTCCTTCCCGCCGGGCGATTACCGGTTCCCGTTGGTAGCTCCCGGCACTTATCGGCTGGCGGTTCAGCCAGTCGCGCCGTACGGCTTCCCGTCCGTCGCCACGCCGGCCCAGCTGAGCGGGCTGCGGCGGCCGGACGGCCAGCCGTTCACGATCTCGGTGGGCTCGTTTGGCCAGAGCTTCACGGTGACGACGGCGGGGTCCGTCAGGACCGACGTCCCCCTCGACCGGCCCGCGACCCCGCTGGTGATCGCGAAGACCGTCAATCGCGCCGACGCGCAACGCGGCGACCTCCTTGCCTACCAGGTCGTGGTCCGCAACCCGGGCGTCGGCCCGACTGGACCGGTCCTCGTCACCGACAATCTCCCGATCCAGTTGCGCTACCGCGTTTCGAGCGCGAAGGTCGACGGAAACCGCCTTGCGGATCCGGCCGGCGGACCCGACCGCGCCCTGATCTTCACGCTCCCGCCGCTTGGCGCGGGCGCGCAGGAGATCTTGAGCTATGTTCTCGAAGTCCGCCCCAATGCGGCCGCCGGCGATGCGCTTAACAAGGCCCAGGCGCGCGCCGACGGCCTCGACAGCAATATCGCCGACGCTCTCGTCCGGATCCGCGACGATGAGATCGCCGAGCGCCTGACCGTCGAGGGACGAGTGATCGGCGGCGGCTGCGGTCCGGCCGGCGAGGGACGCGGCGTTCCCGGAATCCGGGTTATGCTCGAAGACGGCAGCTATGCCGTGACGGACCTTGACGGACGCTATCATTTTGACGGCGTCAAGACCGGCACCCACGTCGTCCAGATCGACCGGGCGACGATTCCGGCCGGCGCGGTGGCAATCGATTGCGAGCGCGACGTCCGGAGCGGCGGTCAAGGCAATTCACGCTTCGTGACCGGCCTTGGCGGCGAGCTGAAACGCGTCGATTTCCGTCTAGCCCCGGCGCCCGGATCAACCGCCGCTCCGATCCCGGAAACGCCGGCCGCGGTCAGTGCGCCGGTGCCGCCCACGTCCGATTCGGACTCAGCTGCCGCCGGCGGCGATCGGGACTGGCTTGTCGGCCAGTCGGCGGGTGTCGACTTCTTGTTTCCGGCGATGGATGCCAACCCGCGCTCGCCGGTTACCCGGGTCGTGGTCAAGCATTTGCCGGGGCAGCGATTGACATTGCTGGTGGACGGCAAGCCCGCCGACCCGATCGCGTTCGACGGAACCCGCAAAAGCGCGGACGGCACCGTCGCGGTCAGCACCTGGCGCGGGATCCCGCTCACCGGACGCTCGACCGAGCTCAGGGTCGATGTGCGCGACCCATCGGGAAGCCTCGTCAAAACCCTCCGCCGCACCGTGGCCTTCGCCAACATGCCGGCCAACGCCGAACTTGTGCGGGATCGCTCACTGCTGCTCGCGGACGGCATTCACCGGCCGGTGCTCGCCTTTCGGATCACGGATCGCGGCGGCCGCCCGGTCCATCACGGCGTTTCCGGCGAGTTCGAACTGCCCGATCCTTATTATCCCGCGATGGAGGCCGACGCTCAGCAGGCGCGGCAGCTGGCCGGGCTCGAGCGCGCCCGCCCAGCCTGGCACGTCGCCGGTGACGACGGGATCGCTCTGGTCGAGCTCGAACCGACCACCGCCTCGGGCAGCGTCTCGCTGCGCTTTTCCTTCCACGACGGCGCGAGCGTCCGGGAAGAGCGGCTCGAGGCATGGCTCTCGCCGGGCGAGCGGCCGTGGACGGTCGTTGGCCTCGCCGAAGGCAGCGTCGGATTCAGCCGGCTCGACAAGCATCTCGAGCAGATTGGCGCTGATACGCCGAAGGACCTCGTCGACGGACGCCTCGCCCTCTATGCCAAGGGCCGGGTGCTCGGCCGCTGGCTGATGACGCTCTCCTACGACAGCGACAAGCACAAGCGCGACGAGCGGTTCGGCGGCGTGATCGACCCGCAGCAATATTATACGGTTTACGCTGACCGCTCGGAGCGCCGCTACGACGCGGCCTCGATCCGCAAGCTCTACATCCGCCTCGAGCGCCCGCAATTCTATGCGTTGTTCGGTGATTACAACACCGCGATCGATGAGCCAGTGCTAACCCGCTACATCCGCTCGCTGAACGGCGCCAAGGCAGAATATCGGTCGCCGCAGGTGGCGGCGCTCGCATTCGCATCGAAGACACCCCTCGCGCACCAGCGCGACGAGATCCAGGGCAATGGCCTGAGCGGTCCCTATCCGCTCCGCAGCCGCGGCCTGCTTGCCAATTCCGAACGGGTCACGCTGCAGACGCGCGACCGGCTCCGTTCTGAAAAGATCCTCGATGAAAAGCTCCTCGCCCGCTACGTCGATTATGACATCGATTATGAGAGAGGAACGCTGACCTTCCGCTCTCCAGTGCTGAGCCGGTCGTCTGGCCTCGACCCACAGTTCATCATTGTCGAATATGACGTGGTCACGTTCGGAAGAACGGTGCTCGACGCCGGCGCCCGGCTGAGCTGGCAAAGCCAACACAAAAGGGTCCAGTTGGGCGCGACCGCGATCCATGACAATGACGGCAGCGTCAAGACCGACGTTGCCGGCGCCGACGTCAAGATCAGGGTTACGCCGTCGACCGAGCTTCGTGCCGAGGCCGCTATCAGCCATTCGAGCGGCGCCACCGCGGCTAAGCACAATGCGCATGCTTGGCTGGTCGAGCTCGAGCATCATGACGGCCATTTTGACGCGCTGGCCTATGCCAGTGAGCGCGAGGCAGGCTTTGGGACGGACCAGCTGAGCGGCGCTGAGAACGGCACCCGCAAGATTGGGCTTGATGCCCGCTGGCACCTCAACGACCGCCTGGCGCTGGTCGCCAGCGCCTGGCACCACGTGATGCTGGAAGATGGCGCTCGGCGCGACGCCGGCCAGCTCCTCGCCGAATATCGCCGTTCCGACGTAATGGCGCGGGCCGGCCTGACCTTCGCCCACGACGAGCTTGCCGACGGGTCGAGCAATCAAAGCACGTTGCTGACCGTCGGCGGAAGCAAGAGGTTCGCCCGCGGTAAGCTCGAGTTCGGCGCTGAAAGCGACATACCGCTTGGCCGAGACGGCAGCGTCGATTTCCCGGCGCGCCACCGGTTGACCGCGCGCTTCGAAGCGACTCGCTGGGCATCGCTCGTCGCCAGCTACGAGATCGCCAAGGGCGGGTCCCTTGATGCCCGCACCGCCCGCCTCGGATTCGACCTTGCGCCGTGGGCCGGCGCCAAGATCGCGCTCAGCGGCAACGCTCAGGACATTCCAGAATATGGCCGACGGACCTTTGCCGCGTTCGGCCTCGCGCAAAGCCTGATCCTTTCCAAACGCTGGTCGGTCGACCTGTCGCTCGACAGCAACCGGACGATCGGCGGGATTAACCCGGGCACGGTGATCAACCCGCTTCAGCCCGTTGCAAGCGGTGGCTTTGTCGGTGACGGATCGCTCATCACCGAGGACTTCACCGCTGTGACGGCGGGAGCCACCTATCGTTCGGGCCGGCTCAGCCTCACCGGACGCGGCGAATATCGGCACGGCGACCGCGAGGACCGCACCGGCCTCCTCTTCGGCGCGCTCCGCCAGATCGGCGAAGGACGGGCTCTTGGCGGTGCCCTGGACTGGTTTCGCGCGAAGGGCCGCGACGGCGCCATCACTTCCGTCGCCAACGCGAGCCTCAGCTGGGCCAATCGTCCCGCCAACCGGCCCCTCTCCTGGCTCGACAAGCTCGAGCTCCGCCGCGATTCGGTCACCGGCGCCACGCCCGGCTCGACCGACCCCCTCGGCAATCCCCTGACGGTCACCGGCGACGCCCGCTCCGCGCGTTTGATCAATGCGCTCGCAATCAATTATTCGAGCTCCGACAACCGCTATGAAATGTCCTTGTTCTGGGGTGCCCGCTACGTGTCCGACCGGTTTGGCCAAGACGATATCGAGGGCTTCAGCAATTTGGTATCGGCTGACCTCAGGGTGTCGATCGGGGAAAAGGCCGAACTCGGCGCGGAGGTCAGCGTCCGGCATGGCATCGGCGCCCGCTCGCTCGCTTATTCCTTTGGTCCCCAGGTCGGGTTCCGCCCGACAGCCGACACCTGGCTCCTCCTCGGCTATAATGTCGTTGGTTATCGCGACCGCGATTTCGCCGCGGACCGCTACACCCGCTCGGGTCTTTACGCCGACCTCCGCTTCAAGTTCGATGAGCTCTCGCTCGAAAGCCTCGGGCTCGGGAGGCGACGGTGAGGCGCGCTCTCCTTCCTAGCGCGGTGGCGGCGCTCGTCGTGGCGGGCCCGACCAGCACAGCGCAGGCGGCGACCAGCTGCGACAATACGAACCTTTACAGCTATGCGTTCAGCAGCGCTCCGACGACCCAGCTCAGCTATGGTGGGACGACCAACTACACGGCCACCAACGGTGCGGCCGCGACGCGGACGTTCAGCGTCAACATCACGCAGAACGGCCTCACCAGCACGAGCGTCAACGGCGACACGTTGCCGCGGATCGACAGCACTCCGCTGTCAACCTCGACCGGGGGCCGGGTGCTCAACATTGGCGGGGTGTTCGGCGGAAGGACCGCGTCGATTACGGGCGCTACCCGGGTGATCGTCACTACGTTCACGTTCGCAACGCCGATCCGCGAGCTCACGCTCTCGGTCAACGATATCGATTATACCAATAACCAGTATCGCGATTGGCTGTGGATCACGGGGTCGGATGGGACCAGCACTTATGCGGATCCCGTCCTCACCCTGCAAAGCCCGACGTCAGCCCGGATAGGCCCCGGCGGATCGCCCTCGCTCGCGGCGAACGAGGCTATTGGGACCGGCACCGCCAACACCGGCGCGACCACCGGCGACATGGACATTTTGTTCAACGAACCGGTGACCAGCGTCTCGCTCCGCTACGGCAATTACCCGCTTAGCGCCGGCGAAGCGCTGACGGGCCAGCAGGCGCTGGGCGTCGTCAAGCTAAGCTTCTGCCCGCTGCCAAGCGTGACTGTTACCAAGACCTCGGCTCCCTACGACACGACGGGCGTGACCCGGTTCGCGGTCCCTGGCGCGGACGTCGCCTATACGCTGACGGTCACCAACAGCGGCGGGAGCAAGGTCGACCTGAACAGCCTCGTCCTCGCCGATGTGCTCCCGGCGAACGTCACGTTCTACAATGGGGACTTCAACCCCGGCTCGCCGGGCATGGGCCCCTTCGAGCTGACGGCCGGGTCGAGCACGGTCACGCTTCCGGCTTCGGGGCGAAGCTATTCGGACAATGGCGGCGCGACTTATACCTACACGCCAAGCGCCGGCTATGATCCGAACGTCAAGGCGCTGAAGCTGATCCCCAGCGGGACGATGGCCGCCAACAGCAGTTTCACAATTCGATTTCGGGCACGGGTAAACTGAGGGCCCCATACCGCGGTGCACTATAATGAATTATTCCGGCTCTTCACCGCCCCGCGCGGCACTTGAGAACGCCGTCCGGATATTGGCGCATCAGCCGGGACGTTACTCACGTTCAGACCGATTTGTAGAGCGGCCCATGTGTATAGAGGGTTCTTTGTCGATCTTACTTGGTTCAGGCGACGAAGCCCTTACTTAGCGAGGTTGTGGCGCAGACGTCTCACGCCGAGCGATTGTCCTACGGGGCGAGAGACTTGGCGGGTGGGCCCTGCTCTTCGGCTCCAGACAACGAAGAGCAGGGCTCCAGGTCGGGGCCGGGTCAGGCCTAACCTATTGCTGATCGGGTGGGAGACCTGATCGCTGCTTCGCCTTAGCCGGCCTAAGTAAACATATTATTACACGCCGTTTAGATTTCTGAACGACGACACCTCTCTTGCCTCTCTCAGAAGGGGCGCGCCACCTGTTTGCAGGAATTGGCCGCGGGCCACAGATTGACGCCAATAACTAGCCTCAGCACACTAACGAAATGGATTACGCTGCTTCACCCATACACCTCGCTTGGAAGCTCTTCTTGATGAGCGCGACCACCTCAGAATTCAGCTCAGCTTGGAACTAGATGCGCAACCCGTTGATGAGGATCGAATTAGACTCTTGCGACTGGCCGTATCCGATGT
>JAFBAM010000030.1 GCA_019247755.1 Sphingomonas sp. | reverse complement strand
ACGTTCAATGCCGTTGCCGACGCCTCCGGCTTCTCAGCCTCACAGTTCCACAAGTTTTGGCGCGAGGCCTTTCTCGAAACCGCGCAAGTCGGCGTTTCTGCCGCCCAGGTCATCTCAGCATCATTCGCGGCGCTGGCCAACATCGAGCGCAACACCAACCTCGCCCTCGCGATCACTAATCCTTCACTTGCCGGCATCCTCGGATCGAACATGCCGAGCGCTCAGAAGGTGGGCCAGGACGCGCTCAACGCCTTCAAGAAGCAGTTCAGCGCAACGGGGGCCTTCTTCCACAACACGCTTCCCGGCGCGATCAACGCCGTCCGTGACAGTCGTCTTCGCGACCAGGCAAACGAGCTGATCGGAGATCGTACACCGAAGAAACCGCACGAGGCGCACAAAGAGGCCATCTCGGCGCAAGAGCGCGCGTACCGCGAAGCACTCAAAGCGGCCCAGGACTATCAGCTGCAGCTCCAGCGCGAGACTGACACCGTTGGCGCCGATGTAATCGCAACGAAGCGAATGGAGGCTGCCACGGCCTCCGCCGCTGCGCGCAAGGCTGCGACGGTCGCCCCGACGAAGGCAGAAGCCGATGCGCTGCGCGGGTTGGCTAACCAGATCATGGCCACTGAGGCAGCTTGGGAAACGGTTTTCAAGAACGATCAGATCAAGCAGTTCGTAAAGAACACCGTCGAACCGCTGGAGTTCGAGAACAGCCTGTTCGGCAAGTCTGCCGATGTGCAGCGAATGTTGCGCGCTGAGCGCGAGTTGACGGGCGGAAGCATTGCCCGAGGAACGGCAGAGTGGACGCGCTATACGAGTGCCGTTCAGCAGGCGATCGCAAACGACCACATTAAGGCTCAGCAAGACGAGATGCTGCGCTGGGCCGATCAGCTGTCCGGCTCGATCGCTGACGTTATCACCGGCACTGAATCGCTCGGCGCCGCGTTCAAGAACGTCGCGCATTCGATCGTCAACGACATTATCCAGATGACCGTTCGGATGCTGATCTTCCGCGCCATCAGCGGCATCTTCGGCGGTAGTAAGGGCGTTAACACTCCATTTGGCGGGACAATTCCGAACCTTGCGCCGAATTTGAACGTTTCTGGCCGCGCCAACGGTGGGTCAGTCAGCGCGGGAACGCTCTACCAGGTCAACGAGCGCGGCGGGCCTGAGTTCTTCCGCCCCAACGTATCAGGCTCGGTCATTCCGCTCGGCAAGCAGGCTGCGAACAATAATGCCCCGATCGAGCTTATCATTCACTCGGCGCCTTCGCCCGATGCTTGGGCACAGATCGATCAGATTTCCGCCACTCGTGCTGGACAGGCGATTAAGGTGTCGGTTGACCACACAAACAATACCCTGCGCTCAATCTCGCGTCCAAAGCTGGTAGGCCGCTAAGGGTCGGCTCAGTATGAGGGAGAGTACCAATGGCCGATTACATGACGATGCCGCAGCTCAATTCCGCGCTTATGCAGTTGCAAGGCGAACTGGAGGCATCGTTCACAACAATAATTTCCCTGCAGGCCCTCTCGTCCAGCGTTACGCATCAGCAGATTGCTAGGGCTTTTGACCTCGGGGACGAATGGGCCGCCGACAGGCTTGAGGAGCTTTCGGCGACTGTCAGCCGAGAGTGCCACAAGTATAAGAAGCCTCAGTTCGCCGAGGCCTACGCCGCCAAGCTAGCGGCGCTCGCGGGGCAGCTCAGGAGCCGAGAGGGGCCCACATTGGTTTTGATTGAGGGCGGAAAGACTGAGCCGGAGGGAGAATGACAAGGTGACTGAGTGTGGGAAACCGCTTATCCAGCAGCTCCTAGATTCTCTAATTTCTGTTGTATTACAGATGTTTAAGTATCTTTGGTCTTAATCAGGCCCGGGGAGCCATCTCTTCAAACCCCCGCCTGCCGCGAATAGTCTTCGGCGTCGAAATTGCCGACTGAGCAGAGGATCAGGCCCTCCTCGTTGAGATCCCATTCCTCCCAACCGTTGATGCTGAGTTCACGCTGAGTAGCGACGTGAGTTCCTGTGAACGTCCACAAATAGACCGCGCGGATGCCGGAACCACGCACCCCGTCACATATGAGATGCATGTCCGGAACATCGCCGAAGAAGCCCGCCGCCATGGCTGCTACGCCTTCACGGCCGCGCCAGGCCTCTCCACCGTTGATCGTGATCGTTCCGTTCGGACTGAAGAACGCCGCGACCGCCTCCGGTTGTCCTGTATTCCACGCATCGGTGTAAGCCTTGGCGATCGAATGCAGGCGATCGGCGCTGACGGTCATTTGAGGGCTCCCTCGTTAAGCTTTATATCGCGAAGCCCGAAATGAACGAAGCGGCCGGGCTGCGTGCACCCCGACCGCTCCGGCAGAGCGTGTTCGTGTCCGCTAAGAAGGACCGCCCCGCAGAGCCATCAACACTTGTTTCGCGCCTCGGCTCCAGAGGCCAATCCGGTGCGTATCAGGGCGGGACAGATTTCGTTGACTTGACCGTCCCGGCGGCTGATTTTGAGCATTCTGGAGGTGCCGTCGATGTCGTTGGGCCTAGTCGTCACGCTTGTATTCGCGGCAGCCGCCGCTGATCCGGCGCCCGTTGTCACTGCTCCCGCCAAACCGAAGCTCATTTGCCGGACGGACGAGCAAGAGCTCGGATCGCACATTCGGCCAGGCCGACGATGCAAGACAGCTGAAGAATGGGCAGCGGAAGATGCCAAGAAGGACCAGATTCCACCGAGCATGCGAGTGACGGCGGGCCAGGGCGACGGCGCGCCGCACCCGACGCGGCCGCAATAAGGCTTAGCCGTCGATCGAAGCCATCAGCGAGGCGTTACCGCCAGCCGCGGTCGTATCGATGCAAGTCACGCGCTCGGTCGCAAAGCGCGCGACATAATGCGGACCGCCGGCCTTGGGCCCCGTGCCGCTTAAGCCTTCGCCGCCGAACGGCTGGCTCTCCACAATCGCGCCGATCTGATTTCGGTTCACGTAGAAATTCCCGACTCGGGCGTGCGCCTCCACATAGTCGCGGACGGTGTCGATGCGGCTCTGCAAACCCAGTGTCAGCCCGTAACCGGTCGTGTTGATCGCTTCGACGACCTTGTCGAGCTGATCGCCCCGGAAACGAATGACGTGGAGAATTGCCCCGAAATTCTCCTGATTCAATTGGCTTAGCGACTGAATTTCATAGAAGGAGGGAGGAACAAAACAGCCGTGCTTGGCTTCGGCCGGCGGCTCGAGCACGCAAATCTTCTTCGCATTCTTGTCGAGCCACTTGAGGTGGTCATCGAGCACCTTTTTCGCAGGTTCGTCGATGACCGGACCGACGTCCGTGGCGAGGTCGCCCGGATCACCGACCTTCAATGCCTCCATTGCGCCCGCGATCATCTTGATCATGGAGTCGGCAACGTCTTCCTGCACGAACAGCACGCGAAGGGCGGAACAGCGCTGGCCCGCGCTCTGGAACGCCGAGGAAATGACGTCGCGCGTCACCTGCTCGGGCAGCGCCGACGAATCGACGATCATCGCATTCTGGCCGCCCGTCTCGGCAACGAACGGGATGATCGGTCCGTCCCGCTCCGCGAGCGTGCGGTTGATCATGCGGGCTGTCTCGGTGGAGCCAGTGAAGACGACACCGGCCAGCAGCGGATGCGCCGTCAAGGTTCCCCCGACCACCCGGCCTGAACCCGGCGCGAGTTGAACGACATTTTTTGGAATACCCGCCTGATGCATCAGCTCGACCGCCAGGGCGGCGATCAGTGGCGTCTGGCCGGCTGGTTTGGCAATGACGGCGTTCCCAGCCGCGAGGGGCGCCGACACCAGTCCCGTGAAGATCGCGAGCGGGAAGTTCCATGGAGAGATGGCCGCAATCACCCCGCGGCCGTGAAGCCGCAGTTCGTTTTGTTCTCCTGTAGGCCCCGGAAGCGGGAGCGGCCTCGTGAACTGGCGCCGGGCTTCGGAGGCATAAAAACGCAGAAAATCGACGGCTTCGCGAACTTCCAGAACACCGTCGATCAGCGTCTTTCCTGCCTCGCGAGTGCAGAGCGAGAAAAACTCCTCAGCATGCTCCTCGTAGAGATCGGCGGTACGCTCGAGCAGTTGCGCTCGCTTCTCGCCGCCTAGCCCGTCCCATTCGACCTGTGCGTCGTGCGCGGCGCGAACCATGCGATCGACGTCCTCCGCCAAAGCTTCGAATGTCGTTCCGACCGTAATGCGATGGTCGTGCGGCGAGACGATTGCCCTTCCCTCGCCTTTTCCAATACCCGGCTTGGCGGCCCACTTGCGGCTTTCTAGCTTTTTCAGGCGATCGAGAAGAGGCTCGCGCACCAACGGGTCGCTCAGGTCCACACCGGCGCTATTGCGGCGGCCTGATCCGAACAGGTCGGTCGGAAGGACGATCTTCGGGTTACGCTTGGGAGTCAGCGCCTCAAGCTCGGCAATCGGGTCCTTGACCAGCTCGTCGAGAGAAACCTGCTCATCGGCAATGCGATTGACGAAGCTCGAATTCGCGCCGTTCTCGAGCAGCCGCCGTACGAGATAGGCAAGCAGCTCCTTATGGCTGCCGACCGGCGCGTAGATGCGGACCGGAGTCGGCTCGTCGCCAAGATGCCGCTCAAGCCCCTTCAGCTCCTCGTACAGCTCCTCGCCCATGCCGTGGAGGCGCTGGAATTCGAATTCCTTGCCGCCAGCGAGCGCCTTCACCTGGCCGATGGTGTTCGCATTGTGCGTGGCGAAGGCGGGATAAAGCACGTCGCTCGCCGCGAGCATCTTCTTGGCACAGGCAAGGTAGGAAGCATCCGTCGCAACTTTGCGCGTCCATACCGGATAATCGGTCAGCCCGGCGACCTGGGCGAGCTTGATTTCGGTATCCCAATAGGCGCCTTTGACGAGGCGGCACATGAGCTTCCGACCATGGGCCCGCGCGGCCTCGACGACCCAGTCGACCAGCGGCGCAGCGCGCTTCTGATAGGCCTGGATCGCGATACCGAAGCCGCTCCAGCCGTTCGCAAACAACTCGTCATCGGCAAGAAGCGCTTCGAACACGTCCATCTGCAATTCGAGGCGATCCGCCTCTTCGGCGTCGATGGTGAAATGGACGTCCGCTTTGGAGGCTTTCAGCGCGAGCTCTCGCGTCACGGGGATGACGGCCGCCAGCGCTTCCTCCCGGTGCGTAAATTCGAAGCGCGGGTGAAGCGCGGTCAGCTTGACCGAGATGCCGGGCGATTTCTTGAAGCCGCCCTTGGCTTCCTTCGCGATGCGGTCGAGGGCGCCGCGATACGCATCGGCGTAGCGCTCGGCATCGGCGAAAGTCTTCGCCGCCTCTCCCAGCATGTCGAAGCTGTGGCTGAGGCCCTGTCGCTGCTCCGGTTCGGCTCGCTTCAGCGCCTCGTCGATCGTGCGGCCGAACACGAAGTTGCGGCCGAGAATCTTCATTGCCTCGCGGACCGCGGTGCGAACCACGGGCTCGCCAAGGCGCCCGACAGCGCGACCCAATGCGGCCTTCCAATTGTCGGACCGGTCCTGAGCACCTTCGAGCACCTTGCCGGTCAGCAGCAGCGAAAAGGTCGCAGCGTTGACGAAGGAGGAGTCCGACTGGCCGAGCTTCTCTGCCCAGTTTGGTCCGGCAAGCTTGTCGGCAATGAGCTCGTCGGCCGTATGCGCGTCGGGGATGCGGAGCAGGGCCTCGGCAAGGCACATCATCGCGATGCCCTCATCCGAGCCGAGATCATAAGCGTGCAGGAAAGCGTCAACGCCCGATGGCTTGTGTGCGCGCACGCCCTTGACGAGCTTGCGGGCCATCGCCGTGGCCTCACTCAGCTGGAGGGGACTCAATCGCGCCTGAGACAGCCGCTCATTCGCGACCTTCTCTTCCTCAGGCCGGTAAGCGAGCCGGAGCTCGGTTCGGTCTATTGGCCTCACCGGCGAGGCCGCCGCTACGCGGGCTGCCCGTGGCAATGCTTGTACTTCTTGCCGGAGCCGCAAGGGCACGGCGCGTTGCGGCTGACGGGAGATTCAGCGAGGTTGCCGTCTTCATTGCGAGGCATGGTGGGCTGCGGGATGTTGAGCAGCGGTGGGAGGTTGGCCATCAACCCGCGCGTCCCAGCATCGATGTCGGCCGTATCATCATCGGCCGAGAACGGATCGAGATGCTGGGTGATGAAGTCCGGCAGCTCCGGAAGCGGCGCAGGCTGCATCTGGATCTGCATTCGCATCAAGACGCGAGTTACTTCCTCGCGAATCGAGACCAACAGCCGCTCGAACAGCAGGAACGCCTCCTGCTTATATTCGTCGATCGGCTTCTTCTGCGCGTAGCTGCGGAGGTGAATGACCTGCCGGAGCGCATCCAGCGTCGCCAGGTGCTCCTTCCAGTGATGGTCGAGCGTCTGGATCAGGATCTGCTTCTCGATGCCAGACCACTGGTCGCCGTCGACCTCCTGGAGCTTCGCAGCCATCGCCTCGTCGGCGAGCTTCTGCACGCGATCGGTAATCATCTCCGGATCGACTGCTTCTTCCTGAAGCCAGTCGTCGATCGGAGGCTGGAGGCCGAACACGACGTCGACGCTCTCTTTCAGGCCGGGGATGTCCCATTGTTCGGGATACGTACCCTCGGGGCAGCTGACAGCGACAATCGACGCCACGGTCTCAGCGCGCATATCCGTGATGACGTCGCTGACGCTCTCGGCATCCATGATGTCGGCGCGTTGTTCGTAGATCACCTTGCGCTGGTCATTCATCACGTCGTCGAATTCGACGACCTGCTTGCGGATGTCGTAGTTGCGCGCTTCGACCTTTTTCTGAGCGGTCTCGATCGCCTTCGAGATCCACGGCGAGACGATCGCCTCACCGTCTTCGAGATTCTTGTTCATCAGGCGCGCGAACATCGTCTGCGGCCCGAAGATGCGCAGCAGGTCGTCGTCGAGGCTCAAATAGAAGCGCGACAGGCCGGGGTCGCCCTGGCGGCCTGAGCGCCCGCGCAGCTGGTTGTCGATGCGCCGGCTCTCGTGCCGCTCGGTGCCAAGCACATAGAGGCCGCCTACGCTTAACACCTGTTGCTTCTCTGCAGCGATCTCAGCGCGGACCTTCTCTGCCCGCGCCTCATATTCCGGAGTGCCCGCCTCGAGATCGGGGAACTCGTCCTGCATCCGAAACTCGAGGTTGCCGCCGAGCTGAATGTCTGTGCCGCGGCCGGCCATGTTGGTGGCGATCGTGACCGCGCCGAGGCGGCCGGCCTGCGCCACGATATGCGCTTCCTGCTCGTGAAAACGGGCGTTCAGGACGGAGTGCTTGATGCCCTCGCGATCGAGATACTCGGAGAGCATCTCTGACTTCTCGATCGAGACCGTGCCGACGAGCGCGGGCTGGCCAAGCTCCTGCTTGGACTTCAGCTCCTTGGCGATGGCCGCGAACTTCTCGGTCATCGTTTTGTAGAACTCGTCGTCCTCGTCGATGCGCTGGACAGGGACGTTGGTCGGGATCGCCACCACGTTCATCTTGTAGATATCGAAGAATTCCGGCGCCTCGGTCATCGCGGTGCCGGTCATGCCCGCCAGCTTCGGATACATGCGGAAATAGTTCTGGAAGGTAATTGAGGCGAGCGTCTGGTTCTCAGGCTCGATATCGACGCCTTCCTTGGCCTCGACCGCCTGGTGAAGTCCGTCCGACCAGCGCCGGCCATCCATCATCCGGCCGGTGAACTCGTCGATGATGACGACCTTCCCGTCCTTCACGATGTAGTCGATGTCCTTCTTGAACATCACATTGGCCTTGAGGGCCTGGTTCAGGTGGTGGACCACCTGGGTGTTGGCGATGTCGTAGAGGTTGCGGCCTTCGATCAGGCCGGCCGCCTCGAGCATCCGCTCGGCCTTTTCGGTCCCGTCCTCGGTCAGGACCACGCTCTTCTGCTTCTCATCCTTGTCGTAATCGGACGGCTCAAACGTCTTCACGATGCCGTCGACCGAAATGTAGAGGTCGGACTTGTCGTCCGTTGGGCCGGAAATGATCAGCGGCGTCCGCGCTTCGTCGATCAGGATCGAGTCAACTTCGTCGACGATCGCGAAATTGAACGGACGCTGGACCATCTGGTCCCGCGAATATTTCATATTGTCGCGGAGGTAATCGAAGCCGAGCTCGTTGTTCGTCGCGTAGGTAATGTCGCTGTTGTAAGCGTCGCGCTTATCCTGGTCGGACATGTTGGGGACGATCACGCCGACGCTCATGCCGAGGAAGCGGTAGATCTGGCCCATCCAGTCGGCGTCGCGGCGAGCGAGGTAATCGTTGACCGTGACGACGTGGACGCCCTTGCCCTCGAGCGCGTTGAGATAGACCGCTAGCGTGGCGACCAGCGTCTTGCCTTCGCCGGTCTTCATCTCGGCGATTTCGCCGCGATGGAGCGCGATGCCGCCGATCAGCTGAACGTCGTAATGGCGCTGGCCAAGGGTACGGACGGCCGCCTCCCGGACGGTGGCGAAAGCCTCAGGAATGAGGTCGTCGAGCTTTTCGCCATTGGCGAGGCGTTGCCGGAAGACCGTTGTCTGAGCCTTGAGCTCGTCGTCCGTCAGGGCGGAAATGTTCGGCTCGAAGCCGTTGACCGCGTCGACATACTTGCCGAGCCCACGGACATAGCGATCGTTGGCCGATCCGAAGATGCTTTTTGCCACTGCGGCGAACACGAGAATTCCCTTAAAACCCCATGCGCTGCGTAAGAGGCGAAAAGTTCCCGCCGACGCTCTGGGAAATTGCGTTCGGCGATGTAGGAACAGGCCCAGCAGTAGTCAATTAACGGGTGCCGATATGGGATTGACCGGCGGGTGCATGTGCAGCGCGGTCCGCTACGAGCTGAAGAGCGATCCGTTCGACGCC
>JAFBAM010000008.1 GCA_019247755.1 Sphingomonas sp. | reverse complement strand
GCCCGCCGCGCTGTCAATCAGCAGCGAAGCCGAGCAGCGATGAAATGTTCAGAACGGGCGGACGATGACGAGCACGACGATGATCGCCGCGGCAACGCCGGGAATTTCGTTGATTATCCGCACCGCCTTACCGGACAACGGCCGCTCGCCCTTCGCGAGCTTCTTGCCGTAGCTGCCGAGCCAACCCTGGTAAGCGCTTAGAGCCAGAACGAACGCAAGCTTGGCCTGGAACCAGTGCTCACCCCAGATGTCGAGGTGAAAGGCGAGCATCAAGCCGAGGATCCACACCACGCCGATCGCGGGGGTGAGGATGATCGAGCGGACCCGCGCCTCGCGCTCGATCCAGGCCCGGTCCTCGGGGGAGCCGACCGCAGTCTCCTGGTGATAGACGTAGAAACGCGGCAGCAGGAACAGGCCGGCCATCCAGAAGATCACGAAGGTGACGTGTGCCGCCTTGACCCATGGGTAAGCGAGGCCAAGCCAGCCGGTGAGATCGTTCACTTGCCCCCCTTAACCAACGCGACCAGGCGCTCGACATTTGCGATCGGCGTGTCCTGCAGGATGCCGTGCCCGAGATTGAAGATGTGTGGTCGGCCGGCGAATGCGTCAAGGATACGCTTCACCGCGGCCCTCAGATCTGCGCCCCCGGCGATCAGCGCAAGGGGGTCCAGATTGCCCTGGACCGGGAGCGACGCCGGCAGCTCCTTTGCCGCCCACACGGGATCGACCGTCTCGTCGAGGCCGATCGCGTTCACGCCTGTCTCATTAGCGTAAGCGGCGAGCTTGCTTCCTGCTCCCTTCGGGAAACCGATGACGGGAACTTGTGGATGGCG
Source organism: Sphingomonas sp. (assembly GCA_019247755.1). GTDB lineage: Bacteria > Pseudomonadota > Alphaproteobacteria > Sphingomonadales > Sphingomonadaceae > Sphingomicrobium. The sequence continues at coordinate 5,424 of JAFBAM010000008.1, read as the reverse complement.
TTTCCTCAAAGCCGATACCAGCCGCTTGGTCGGCCCAATCACCCATTTTTCAAACTGTGCCGGCGAGAGGCTGCCGGCCCAGCTGTCGAACAATTGCAGCGCCTCGGCGCCCGCTTTGACCTGGCCGGAGAGATAGTCGAGCGTGGCCTCTTCGATCCGGCTGATGATCGCACCGAACTTATTGGGGTCGGCATAGGCCAGCCGCCGCGTTTCGCCCTGGTCGCGACTGCCCTGCCCAGCCACCATATAGGTCGCGACCGTCCACGGGCTACCCGCGAAACCGATCAGCGTCTTGTCCGGCGCAAGTGCTGCTTTCACCTTGCGCACCGTCTCGTAGATCGGGTCCAACCGCGCCGAGTAAGCCGTCAGTTGGTCGAGTTCTGAACTCAGCAGCGTAGGCGTTAGCCGTGGGCCCTCACCCGTCACGAAACTCAGGTTCTGCCCGATCGCGAACGGAACGATCAGGATATCCGAGAACAGAATGGCGGCATCGAGCTGCGGAAAGCGCTTCAGCGGCTGGAGCGTGATCTCGGCCGCGGCATCGCTATCGTAGACGAGATCGAGGAAGCCGCCCTTCTCGGCCCGAAGCTCGCGATACTCCGGAAGATAGCGTCCCGCCTGGCGCATCATCCACATTGGCGCAGGGTCACGACGCTCACCGCGAAGCACGGCAAGCAAAGGCTTGTCCGGAAGGTCGGTCGGCTTCGAACCCACCCCTCTTCTCTCCCTTATATATTTAGAATCTAAGATTGATGATGTGATTGGGCGCTGGATGGCGGGGTTTAGGCGCGGCTCCCGGAATTGCCAACAAGCCGGGAAAGGCGGCGCATTCGGAAGGTGCGCGAGTCGCGGTGATTCGCTCCCATGATTCACACGATGGGGATTGAATCTGTCCCCGTGGATGAATCTTTGAACAGCCGTTTGCGGTCCGTTTGCAAATCGGCGGTTGAGCCGCTCCCCAGCATCGCGCTAGCGTTACACCGACGCTTTTCCACAAGGTTGTTCATGTGGGTCTGATTCTTGCCTCGACCAGCGCAATCCGGCGGCAGATGCTCGATGCCGCGGGGGTCGCCTACGAGCCGAGGAAGCCCGAGGTGGATGAGGACTCCATCAAAGGGCTATTCTCCGACGCCTCCGAGATCGCGTCCAAGCTGGCGACCGCGAAGGCCTGCAGCGTCGACGCGAGCGATTGGGTAATCGGGAGCGATAGCGTCGTTAGCGCGGCGGGGCGGCTGTTCGACAAGCCACAAAACCGGGACGACGCGGTCAATCATCTGCGCTTCTTTTCCGGGAAAGAGATGCTGCTGACCAGCGCCGTTGCCTTGGCGCGTAACGGGAAAGCCGAGTGGCATCACGTCGAGACGGCGCGACTTCGAGTTCGTCAGCTGTCGGACGACTTCATCGCCGACTATCTCGATGCCGAATGGCCCGAGGTGGGTTACACTGTCGGCGTGTTCCGGCTGGAGGCGCGCGGGGTGCAGTTGTTCAATTCGATCGACGGCGACCATTTCACTATTCTCGGCATGCCGCTGGTTCCACTGCTCGGGGCGCTCCGCGAACGGGGATTGCTGCTCGCATGATGAAGATCGCGCTCACCGGATCGATCGGTATGGGCAAATCGACCGTCGCCGAGATGTTCGAGCGCGCCGGCATTCCCGTTTTCAACGCCGACGCCGTCGTCCACAAACTGCAGGCTCCGGGCGGCGGATTGGTCGAGAAGATCGGCGAGCATTTCCCGGGCTGCGTCCGTTGCGGGACACTGGATCGGGAATGCCTGGCGCAGATCGTCCTCGCCGACCCAGACAAGCTGTCGACGCTTGAAGGCATCGTCCATCCGGCGGTCCGGGAGGCACGGGACGAATTCATCGCCGCCCACCGCGATTCCCCCGCGCTCCTGTTTGAGATTCCTTTGCTGTTTGAAACCGGCGGTGAAAAGGATTTCGAGAAGGTGGTGGTGGTTTCGGCACCGGCCGATGTGCAACGCGCCCGGGTGATGGAACGCACGGGCATGACTGCCGCCAAGCTCGACTCCATCCTCGCCAGGCAGATGCCCGACTCCGAGAAGCGCGCCCGCGCCGATTTCGTCGTCGACACCGGCAATGACCTATCCACAACTGAAAGCCAGGTCCGCGACATTCTGGCTTGTCTCGGAATCGCGCCCGACCGATAAATTCGAACCATGCGTGAAATCGTGTTCGATACGGAAACGACGGGCCTGAACCCGGCTGGCGGCGACCGCATGGTCGAGATCGGCTGCATCGAGATCGTCAATCGCGTCGAAACCGGCCGCACCTTCCACGCTTACTTCAATCCCGAACGCGACATGCCGTTCGAGGCGCAGGAAGTGCACGGCCTCAGCAATCTTTTCCTGTCGGACAAGCCGCGCTTCGCGGAGACTGTCGAGGCCTTGCTCGAATTTCTCGGGGATGCGCCGCTGGTCGCGCACAACGCGGGCTTCGACTTCGGCTTCCTGAACTACGAGCTCGAGCGTTGCGGTCTGCCCGGTGTCTCGATGAACCGAATGATCGATACGCTCGCGTTGGCGCGGCAGAAGCATCCTGGAGCAAAGCACAGCCTCGACGCCTTGTGCATGCGGTTCGGGATCGACCGCAGCCACCGCGTGAAGCACGGCGCATTGCTGGACGCGCAGCTGCTGGCCCAGGTCTATGTCGAGCTTACCGGCGGACGCCAGATCGGTCTCGGCTTGGTCGCCGAGACGGGCACGGTTTCCGTACCGCAATCCGCCGGGCCGATCATTGCGCGGGAGCCTCGCCCACCTCGGCCGCATGCAGCATTGGCTGAGGAACTTGAGCGGCATCGGGCGTTTATTGCTAAGCTGGTCAACCCGCTTTGGGAACGGTTCGCAGCCGCCCAATAAGCGCCGGTTGACGCGGGGTTCGGCGCGGTCCTAAGCGCGCGCCAGACGTAGGAGCGAGGCGAAGTGGACGTACGGGTCGCGGGTCATCAGGTCGACACCGGCGAATCTCTGCGCGAGCATGCTCAGCGGCGGGTCGCCGATATCACGGACAAATATTTTTCACGGTCGGTAGGGGCAAACGTCACCTTCGGGCGAGGTCCGAATAACGATTTTACGTGCGACATCCTGGCGCCGGTCGCGCAAGGAATGGTGCTGAAGGCCTCCTACAGCGCACGTGAAGCGGAGATGGCGTTCAACGGCGCCGCGGACCGGATCGAGAAGCAGCTTCGCCGCTACACCAACCGCCTGAAGGAACATAAGGTCGACGAAGCCGCGCAGGCCTATGTCGAGAACGCGTCCTACACGATTTTCTCCAGCGCAGGTGGCGAAGATGAGCAGGCGGATTCTCCCGCGATCGTTGCCGAGACGCGGGTCGATGTCCCCGAATCCAGCGTTTCCGACGCGGTCATGCTGATGGATCTCCGGAACACGCCGGCGCTGATGTTCAAGAACAGCGCCACCGGCGAATTCAACATGATCTACCGCCGCGAAGACGGGAACATCGGCTGGGTCGAACCGCAAACCGACTAAGTCCGTTCGAAAGCATGAGCGACCAGGGTGCGGCCGGTCGCACCAGGGTCGAGTAACAACGCCAATGCAGCTTGCCGATTTCCTCGATTGCGATGCGATCAAGACCGCCCTCCCCGGCGGCAACAAGCGTTCGCTGATGAAGCAGCTGGCCGAGCTGGCGGCGCAGCGCATTGGCGCCAAGCCTGCGGACGTCCTGGCCAGCCTCAATGAGCGCGAGCAGCTTGGCTCGACCGGCTTCGGCCAGGGCGTTGCGATCCCTCACGCGAAGATCGAGGGACTGGCGGGAATTTACGGTCTGTTCGCGCGGTTGAGCGAGCCCGTCGATTACAAGGCGATCGATGGACGGCCCGTCGATCTCATCTTCCTGCTGCTTTCACCGCCCGATGCCGGCGCCGAGCATCTGAAGGCGTTGGCCTCGATCAGCCGCGTCACGCGCGACGCGGCGACCTTGGAGCGGCTGCGGGGAGCACGGAGCCGCGACGCGCTGGCTGCCGTGCTGATGGGCGCCGACGAACGGGACGCCGCCTGAGCGATCGCCTTCCCACGCACGTTGAAGTCGCGGGCCTGCTTCGGCGCGTCGCGGCTGAGGGCGGTTTCGCAACAGTAATGAAGAAGGGCGACGAGGAGCGCGGTTCGCTGATCCTTCTAGTCGCGAGCCGGGGCGTTCACGTTGCCGCCCTCGAGCGCGTGCTCAACATGGATGGGAGTTACCGATGGGAGCGTTCCGGACCCGCCGAATCGGCAAGTTCCACGAAAATTGCAGATTTCCTCGCCCGTCGCGCACGGTTCGACGAGGATTCGTGGGCAATCGAACTGGATATCGCGGACCCCGAACGGTTCATCGCTGAAACGATGTTAACGGGTTGACCCCCCTCTCGGCGCGGGCGACACCGGTCCCAACAACAAGAGCGGGGGGTATTTCCTGCGCGCCAAATGCGCTGAAATACCACGCGAGACGGGGAATCACCAACGGCGCTTCGGTAGTATTCGCGAAGTAACAGGCGCACGGTTTCAGGTGGTTAGCCGCACTATCTACGGTTCGAATGTTGGCTTCTTTTCGCTCAGCGCTGCTGATGATTGCGGCGCTTACCGCGACGACTATTGCTCCGGCTGAGGCCGGACCTTCCGGGGAGCCTTTGCTCCCGGCGATGGCTGCATCGACCCCCGAGGTCGCCACGCCTCAATTGCTCGACCCCCAGGGCGAGCCGACTCTGTCCGCGCCGAAAACCACGGACACTCAAGACGTTAATGACGAGACGGCCGATCAGCCGGCGGTGAAGCCGACTGGCGATCTCGCCTCGATGGTCGCTCAGATGCGCGCGCCCGAAGCGGGCAGCCGCGAACTCGACTGCTTGGCGACCGGCATCTATTTCGAATCGAAGAGTGAGCCGCTCGCCGGCCAGCTCGCGGTCGGCAAGGTGATTGCCAACCGCGCCGCCAGCAACGGCCGCTTCCCGCAGACTTATTGTGGCGTGCTGTTCCAGCGTGGCCAGTTCTCGTTCGTCCACGGACGTTCGCTGCCGGGCGTGTCGCACTCGAACCGTCAGTGGCAGACGGCTGTCGCGATCGCCAAGATCGTCGACCAGGACCTCAAGGAATCGCCGGTTGGCGACGCTCTGTTCTTCCACGCGCGGTACGTCGCGCCGGGTTGGCACGCCAAGCGCGTCGCCTCGATCGGCAACCACGTCTTCTACCGCTGAGCCTCATTCGGCGGGAAAAGAGCGGGTGAGCTGAGGCTCGCCCGCTTTCTTTTTGTGCACGGTCTGTTCTAATTGGTCCGTGGCTACCCTCCCCGAGTCTCCCTGCTTCACCGATGAGTCGCCGATCGCCGCGGAAGTAGCGCGTGGCGTTACACGCCTGTTCTGCCGGCAGGACCTGTTTGCGGTGTGCGAAGTGCCTTTGCCCAACGGCCGCCG
>JAFBAM010000166.1 GCA_019247755.1 Sphingomonas sp. | reverse complement strand
GCCGTGCTGCTCCCCTGCTATAACGAGGAGGCCGCGATTGCGGCGACCGTCGCTGGCTTCCGTGCGGCGCTGCCCGGCGCGATCGTCTACGTTTACGACAACAATAGCCGTGACCGGACGCGGGAAGTCGCGGCAGAGGCCGGCGCTGTGGTTCGCACCGAGCGCCAGCAGGGCAAGGGCCATGTCGTCCGCCGGATGTTCGCCGACATCGACGCCGACGTCTACGTTATGGCCGACGGCGACCTGACCTATGATCCGAAGTCCGCCCCGCAAATGGTCGACCTGTTGCTGGCAGAGCAGCTGGACATGGTAGTAGGCACCCGCCGCCACGAGGAGAAGGACGCCTATCGCGGCGGGCATGTCCTCGGAAACAAGCTCTTCACCGGCTTGCTGTCCGGCCTCTTCGGCCGAACCTTCACCGACATCTTCTCCGGCTACCGCGTCTTCTCACGGCGCTTCGTGAAGAGCTTTCCTGTTCTTTCCTCGGGTTTCGAGATCGAGACTGAGATGAGCGTTCACGCGCTCGAGCTCCGGATGCCGGTCGGCGAAATCGAAACGGCATATGGTGCGCGTCCCGAGGGTTCGGCCTCGAAGCTCTCGACCTATTCCGACGGCTGGCGGATCCTGAAGACGATCGTGACCCTCTACCGGGTCGAGCGTCCAGCCCTATTCTTCGGAACGATCGGGGCGCTGCTGATCGCGCTCGCGATCGTGCTCGCGATCCCGCTGGTGATTACCTATTTCCAGACGGGCCTGGTGCCTCGTTTCCCGACCGCGATCCTGGTCACGGGCATGACGATCGTCGCGGTCCTTTGCTTCTTTACGGGCCTGATTCTGGACACCGTGACGAGGGGCCGGCGGGAGCTTCGGCGCCTGGCCTATCTTTCGTTAGCGGCTCCGCAGTAACTATTGCCGATTTACCGCAGGAAACAGCAATTGTGTCGGTTTCGCGACACCGTGCTTCCTCCAAGACTCCACCTAGGTTAGCTTTACTGCCGTAACGAAGCTGCGCCGTACGGCGATTTACAGGGGGGTTTTATGCAGCGTTTCGACACCACTCTTCGTGCAGGTGTGGCCTTTATCGCGCTCGTTGGCGGAGCAACCGCTGCGCAGGCGCAGAATCCGCCGCCGGCGCCCGTGGCTGCCGTGAGCAGCGACGAAATCGTCATTACCGGTTCGCGCATCCGGCATAGCCCGCTCGACCAGGACGCGCCGCGCGTCTTCATCGACAAGTCCGACATGCAAAAGACCGGCCTGAATTCGGTCAATGACGTGCTGCAGCGCCTTCCGAGCGCCGGCGGCGGCATCAACTCCCGCTTCAACAACTCGGGCAACCTCGGCAACCCGCCGAGCGGCGCGGGCGTGGGCGCGGGCGCCGCCGAGATCGACCTTCGCTACCTCGGCTCGGTCCGGACCCTCGTGCTCGTCGACGGCCTTCGCTTCGTGAATGGCGCTTCGGCCTCGGGCGTGCCGGGTTCAGTCGACTTGAACGCCATTCCGGAGAGCATGATCGAGCGCGTCGAAGTGCTGCAGGACGGCGCCTCGACCATCTACGGCTCAGACGCCATCGCCGGCGTCGTCAACATCATCACCAAGTCGCACCAGAAGGGTTTCGACGCATCGGCGCAGGTCGGCGCCTATCTCGATAAGGACGACGGCTGGACGCAAAACTACCAGCTGAGCTGGGGCAATGGGAACAGCGGACCGACCCAGATCGTGGTCGGCGGCAATTATGTGAAGGCGAACGGCGTCTTCTCTGGCGACCGCGCGATTTCTGCTTTCCCGAACCCCTATTCGACTAGCTGCACGCAGGGCGGCTGCTCCAGCTTCCCGCTTAACGGACGCTTCGGCGGCTCGGTGTTCGGTCCTTCATTCGTGACGCTCGCGAACCCGACCACGGGCCGGCCCACGTTCCCGACCGATTTCCGGGCGTTCACCACGGCGGACCGGTTCAACTTCGCTCCGTTCAACTACATTGAGATCCCGCTGAAGCGATACGGCCTGTTCGGCAATCTCGTGCAGGAGCTGGGCGGGGATACGCACCTTCGCATCAAGGCGGTCTGGAACCGTCGTGAATCGGTCAACCAGGCGGCGCCGATTCCGCTCGGCGTCGGGCCTGACGTCGGCAATGGCAACCTGCTCGACCACGTCACCATCTCGGGCACCAATCCGTACAATCCGTTCGGCTTCGACCTCATTCCCAACGATGGCAGCGTGGGCGGCAACTATAACGAGATCAAGCGCCGCGTGATCGAGGCCGGCCCGCGTCACTTCGAGCAGACGGTCAAGACCTACTACGGCACCGCCACCCTCGACGGGCATCTCGCCGGCGAATGGTATTGGGACGTGAACGGCATCTGGGGCCACAACAAGGCCAGCCAGATCATGCACGGCAACATCAACGCCGATAAGGTTCGCCAGGCCCTGGGTCCGCTCGCGAGCTGCACCTCGCCATGCGTCCCGCTCGACCTCTTCGGAACGCCAGGTTCGATCACGCCGGCGATGCTCGGCTTCATCGGCTTCGACCAACATGACAGCAGCGACCAGAAGCTCTGGGGCACTTCCGGTAACATCTCGGGCAAATGGTTCGACGTCGGCGGCGGCCCGCTGGGGCTGGCCATCGGTGCCGAATACCGTCGCCTGAAGGGGCGGTTCGATCCGGATCCAGTCGTCCAGGCCGGCTTCAGCTCCGACATCCCGGCGCAGGCATCGCGCGGCGGCTACAAGGTTGCGGAAGTCTATGCCGAGTTCAATGCGCCCTTCATCAAGGGTCGTCCGGGCGCCGAGTTGCTCGAACTGAACGGGTCGGGCCGCTACTCGCATTACAAGACGGACTCGGGAGGAAGCTTCTCTCACGCGGTCTTCAAGACCGACCTGAACTGGAAGCCCGTCAACGCGATCCGCGTCCGCGCTTCCTATGCGGAGGGCTTCCGCGCACCGACGATCGGCGAACTTGAAGGATCGCCGTCGCGCTTCGACTCCGCGATCGACGATCCTTGCTCGATCAACAGCGCTCAGGCGCAGCGGTTCAACAACGACGCCAATGTCCATGCGAACTGCCTGTCCCAGGGTGTCCCGGCGGCAGGCGCAACGACGGCGCCTACTGACCAGCTATCGGTGATCACCGGCGGCAACGAGGCGCTGAAACCGGAAACGTCGAAGAGCTACATCATGGGCGTGGTTGTGAATCCGATCCGCGGGTTCACCGCCGAAATGAATTGGTACAACATCAAGGTCTCAAACGCGATCCAGTCGATCAGTGCGACGACCACCCTGTACCGCTGCGTCTACCAGAACGAGCCGTTCGCCTGCAGCAATGTCACTCGCTCGGTGGGCACCGGCAACGTAACGCAAATTCGCGGAATCCTGCAGAACATCGCCGGCCTGCGGACGAGCGGCATCGATATCAATTTGGCTTACCATACTCCGCTTCCGAATATGGGCGAGCTTGGGTTCACCTGGAACAACACGTGGTTGCACAAGTTCGATGTCACCACCCCGACCGCGACCGGAAGCTTGGTCGAGCATCGGGTTGGGGTAGAGACAGGCAGCCCGAGCCAGGGCTATCCGAAGTGGAAGTCGATCGGGATCATCGACTGGAACGGGTTCGGCTTCGGCGCGACCCTTACCGGCCGCTACGTCTCTGGGCTGAAGGAGATCCTGAACAACAACAGCCCGCTCAGCTCGCGCTTCTACACCGATGCGCAGCTGCGTTGGTCGCCGAAGTTCAACTTCGGGGTGCATGACATCACCTTCGCAATCGGCGCGAACAACCTGTTCAACGTCAAGACGCCTGGCTGCGTCAGTTGCGACACCAACAACATGGACCCGACGACCTACGACACACCGGGCCGTTATTATTACGCGCGGATCGGCGTGAAGTACTGACGCCTGCCGCGACGGCAAAGAGGAGGGCGGTCCGGAAACGGGCCGCCCTTCGCATATCCCCCGCTTGAACACTGCCGCGTTCGCGCCGATGTAGGTCTGGCTACAAAAGAGGATCTTATTCCCGTGATTGATCATCAGGACATCGTTTCGCAGCTCGTCCCCATCGTTATCGAACAGTCGAACCGGGGTGAGCGCAGCTTCGACATCTATTCGCGGCTGCTGCGCGAACGCATCGTCTTCATCACGGGGCCGATTGAGGACCATATGGCCTCGCTGATCACCGCCCAGCTGCTCTTCCTCGAGTCCGAGAACCCGAAGAAGGACATCTTCATGTACATCAACTCGCCGGGCGGCGTGGTCACGGCCGGCCTCGCGATCCACGACACCATGCAATACATTCGGCCGAAGATCAGCACGGTCTGCATCGGCCAGGCCGCGTCGATGGGCAGCTTCCTGCTGGCGGCGGGTGAACCCGGCATGCGCGTCGCGCTCACCAACAGCCGGATCATGATCCACCAGCCGTCGGGCGGCGCCCAGGGCATGGCAGCGGATATCGAGATCCAGGCGCGAGAGATCCTCCGCATGCGCCAGCGCCTCAATGAGCTCTACGCCAAATACACGGGCCAGCCGCTCGAGGAGATCGAAAAGGCGATGGACCGCGACAAGTTCCTCGAAAGCGACGAGGCCAAGGCGTTCGGCCTGATCGACGTCGTGTTCGACAAACGCCCGGAGAGCGGCGACGACGCCGGCACTGGCGCCGGGGACGTGACGCCGGCCTAAGGGCACAAGCGGGGGGAGGGGGACATCCGCGCAATCCTGTTCGCCGCAGTCGCCTCCGCAGCCCTGACGGGTGCCGCCCACGCGGCAACCGTGGATGTCCGCGCCGGCCGACTAATCGACCCCGCCTCGGCGAAGGTCCTGACCGACCAGCGCATCCGTATCGTCGATGGCAGAATTGCCTCCGTGACCGCGTGGCGCGATGCCGACGGCCCGGCGACAGTCGACTGGTCCGCCGAGACCGTGCTTCCCGGCCTGATCGACCTCCACACCCATCTCGCCGACGGTGCGATCGACGTGACCGAAAGCGACCCCGCGGCGCCGCTCAAGCATAGCGAGGCGGACACCATCCTCCGCGGCACGGTCGCCGCCCGGCTGGAGCTCGAGAGCGGCTTCACCACCGTCCGCGACGTCGGCGTCTACCG
>JAFBAM010000154.1 GCA_019247755.1 Sphingomonas sp. | reverse complement strand
TGTCGCGGCGACCTCTGGCGGAAGGCGGGATGGTGCACGCGACCGTGTTCCAGGATCTGAATGACAATGGCGTTCGTGACCCGGGTGAACCGCTCGAGAAAGGCGCCCTGGTGACCACTGGAACGACGCAATCGGTGCGCAAGACCGACGCTAGTGGCACGGTCACCGTCGGCGGCCTCGCGCCTTACGTTGCCGTGCCGGTCAGCGTCGACCTCACCAGCCTCGATGACCCGGCGCTGGTGCCGAAAAAGGCGGTGCAGGTCGTCGTCCCGCGCCCGGGCGTGCCGGCCGAGGTCGAGATCGGGCTGGTTGGTGGCGGCGACATCGAAGGCGCGCTGATGAAAAGCGGCGAGCTCGGCTTCGAGGGCGTCGACCTGGAGCTGGTCGACTCGGCCGGGAAGGTCGTCAGCACGGCGCGAACGGACTTCGACGGCTTCTTCCTGTTCGAACGCGTCGCCTACGGCAATTATGTGCTCCGCGTCGCCGCTCCCTCGGCTGCCGCGGCCAAAATCGCATCCGATCTGGGTGTGACTGTCCACGTGACTGCAGAGAAATCGGTCATCCGCCTGGGGTCGATCCGGCCGCATCCGCCGGCCAACATGGCGGCGGTTGCGATCGCGGCGCCGGCGACGCCTTAGCCCTGCTTGAAGGAAGAGCATGGAAACGATCAGTCCCCCGGACTGATGCTTGCTTCATGCTGGTGCGGTCGAGAAGACTCGAACTTCCACGGCCTTTCGGCCACAGCGACCTCAACGCTGCGCGTCTACCAGTTCCGCCACGACCGCACGTCATGAAAAGAGCCGGCGTCGATGAGCCGGCTACTGGCAAGGCGCGGCCCCTAGCAAAGGCGTTCAGGCCACGCAATGGCGACCCCGTAGGGCGCCAATTTGGTTCATAACGGCACAATTCCTAACGCAGCGTTTACCATAAGGCCGCAAAGGCGTTACGGCATATGCCGATGTTGCTCATCGCCACCACTTTGCTCGCCGCCATTCCGCCGGAAAGGCCGGCTCACGCAGTTGCTTCAGCGATTGCCACGATCCGGATCGTGCGGGCCGTCGAGCTTAAGCTTGACGGATCGGCGAACGAAGGTGCGCCAGCGGCACGACTTGCACGCCTCCGCGCTGCAGACGGGACGACGCAGCAAGCAAAACTGATTGAATTTCAGTAGCTTAGGAGATCAGGCGGCCGGCTGGCCAAGCGTGATCGTGAGTTCGTCGCCACCCGGCGGAACATTGACCTCCGCACTGTTGAAGCTTGCGCTGGCGCCGGCTGCAAGGGAGCGTGCTGGTGGAGCGATTGTCCAGGTGTAAACTACCTTGCCGGTCTTGCTGCGGAGTTGGGCCTGCAGGGGTGGAACGTCCTGTTCCTTGCCGGTCGGATTGATCACCCGGCCGGTCACCGTGAGGAGTTCGTTGCCGCTTTCGAGCCGCTGCCGGTCCATGTGCGTCGTCACCAGCGCCAGCGGCGAGCTTCCGCCGGCGCCGAGACCAAGCCGCGCCTTGAGATCAGGCGGCGCGAAGAACCAGAATGCGGCCGCCAGCAGGACAACCAGCAGTACGACCAGCAAAATCGTCGTTGCACCGCGCTTGCGCGGCGCGTCGCTGACCTCGTCGGCGAAGGGGCTGAAGTCGTCTGGCGCAGCTTCGGGGGTTGGTGGCTCCCTCCAGTCAGCCGTAGCCGCGGGGGCCGTAATCTCCTCCGGCGCGTCGACCGCCGGCTCCGGGGCCGGCTCGGGCACCTCGGCCTCGCCCTCGATGACCGCCTCTTCATAGGCTCGCTCTTCGGCCTCGGGGCCGCTGCGCGGATCGATCATCGTCGCTTCCGCAAGGCCCTCGTCCTGCTCGGGCGCGGCCTCGACCGGTGCGTGGTCCCCATCGACCTGTTCCGCGGCCGGAGCCTCCTGCTCCAGCTCGAGCGGTGCCGCGGCCTCCTCGGGTTGCTGATGCCAGCTGTGCTTGCACGCCGCGCAGCGGACCTGACGTCCCTCGGGCGGGATGGCGCCGTCCTTCACCACATATTGCGTGCCGCAATTCGGGCAGGTGAGGATCATTGTTGCAAAAAGCCCTCTTCCGAGACGGTGAGTG
>JAFBAM010000257.1 GCA_019247755.1 Sphingomonas sp. | reverse complement strand
CTCGTCCGCACTCTCGCCGCGCTCCGGCAGCCGGTGATCGCGCAGGTGAACGGCGTCGCGGCAGGTGCTGGCGCCAGCCTCGCCATGGCCTGCGACCTCGTGGTCGCCGCGAAGTCCGCCAAGTTTATTCAAAGCTTCGCCGCCATTGGCCTCGTTCCCGACACCGGCGGAAGCTGGCATCTGACGCGCAACCTCGGCCAGGCGCTGGCAATGGGACTGGCACTGACCGGCGAACCACTGTCAGCCGAGCAGGCCGCGGACTGGGGTCTAATCTGGAAATGCGTCGATGACGATGAGCTCGATGCCACCGTCGACGCGCTCGCAGATAAGCTCGCCGCGATGCCGCCGCTCGGCCTTGCCGCGATCAAGAGAATGATCCGTTCCAGCTGGGACCGCAGCCTCGACGAGGAGCTGGACCTGCAGCGCGACGAGATGCGCCGCCTCGGCTTCACCGAGGACTATCGCGAGGGCGTCGCGGCCTTCCTGGAGAAGCGCACGCCGACGTTCAAAGGCCGCTGAGCAACGCAACCCTGCTCCCGCTGGCTCGTTACGGTCAGCAAATCACGAATAGGGAGCGAGCAAATGCTTTGGACGATCCTCATCATCCTGCTGATCCTGATGCTAGTCGGCGCGCTGCCGCGCTGGGGTCACAGCACGAACTGGGGCTACGGCCCGTCCGGGATCCTCGGCGTGATCCTCGTCATCGTCGTAATCCTGCTGCTGATGGGCCGCCTCTAGGCGCCGGCCTTCACCGCGAAATTCCAGGCGGCCGAGGCCAGCATCGGCACTTTTTTCGCCATGTCGGCCGCTTGGGCGTGGCTAGCCGTCCCGTCGATCACGCGCTTCTTGATGCCCTGGACGATGCCGGCCAGCCGAAAGAGGTTGTAGGCAAAATACCAGTCGAGCTGGTCGGCAACCGGAACCCCCGAGCGATCTGAGTAAAGCTGCACGATCTCGTCGAGCGTCGGGATTCCGAGCGACGGCAAATCTAGCCCGGCCAGGCCGGCCGCTCCATCGGCGGGCATCGCCCATTGCATCGCGAGATAGGAAAAATCCGCCAGCGGATCGCCGAGCGTCGCCAGCTCCCAGTCCAGCACGGCGCTAAGCGTGCCGTCGCCATCGAACACCACATTGTCGATGCGGTAATCGCCGTGGACGACCGAGGTGCGAGACTGTTCGGGCAGGCTTCCCGGAAGGAACGCGATAAGCCGTTCCATCTCCGGCAAATAGTCGGTCTCGGAGTCGCGATACTGCCGCGTCCACCGCATCACCTGCCGCTCGAAATAATTGCCGGGCTTGCCGAAGTCGCCGAGCCCGGCCGCGATCGGGTCGATATTGTGCAACTCGGCGAGCGTATCGACCAGCTGTTCGTACATGCGCCGCCGAGTCGCCGGGTCGAAATCGGGGAGCGCACCATTTGCGTAGGGCCGTCCCCTCGCCATCTCCATGACGTAGAAGATGGCGCCGATGACTTGCGGGTCGTCGCAGAGCGCCAGCGGCTCCGGCACAGGAAACCCCATCGGATGGAGAGCGGACAGCAGGCGATACTCGCGGTCGACCGCATGCGCCGAGGGCAGTAGCTGCCCGAACGGCTTGCGGCGCAGCACGTAATCGCCAGAAACCGCGCTTACCTTGTAGGTCGGGTTCGATTGTCCCGACGGGAATTTGGACAGCGTCAGCGGGCCTGCGAACCCCTCGACGTTCGCTTCCAGCCATCGGGCCAGCGCGGCTTCGTCGATCGCCTGTTCGCTCACTTGTGCTTCTTATACTCCAGCCGGGCGATGGCGCGGCGGTGTACCTCGTCCGGCCCATCGGCGAGGCGCAGCGTCCTGATGCCCGAGTAAGCCCGCGCAAGCCCGACATCCTCGGACACGCCGGCCGCTCCGAACGCCTGGATCGCGTCGTCGATGATCTTCAGCGCCATGATCGGCGCCGCGACCTTGATCATCGCGATCTCACCCTGCGCAGCCTTGTTGCCAGCGCGGTCCATCATGTCCGCCGCCTTGAGGCACAGCAGCCGCGTCATCTCGATGTCGATCCGCGCATTGGCGACACGCTCTTCCCAGACGCCCTGCTCGGCGATGGTCTTGCCGAATGCGATGCGCGACATCAGCCGCTTGACCATTGCGTCGAGCGCTTCCTCGGCCGCGCCGATGGTGCGCATGCAGTGATGGATGCGTCCCGGCCCCAGACGGCCCTGCGCGATCTCGAAGCCCCGGCCCTCGCCGAGCAGCATGTTCGACGGCGGCACGCGGACGTCGTTAAGCTCGATCTCCATGTGCCCGTGGGGGGCGTCATCGTAGCCGAACACCGGCAGGTGCCGCTTGATCGTGACGCCGGGCGCATCGAGCGGAACCAGGATCATCGACTGTTGCTTGTGGGTCTCGGCCGACGGATCGGTCTTGCCCATCAGGATCGCGACCTTGCATCGCGGGTCGCCCGCGCCGCTCGACCACCACTTGCGGCCGTTGATCACATATTCGTTGCCGCGCATCTCGATGCGGCACTTGATGTTCGTCGCGTCTGACGAGGCGACGTCCGGCTCGGTCATCAGGAAGGCGGAGCGAATCTCGCCCTCCATCAGCTGCTTCAGCCATTCATCCTTCTGCTCGCGCGTGCCGTAGCGGTTGATGACCTCCATGTTGCCGGTGTCCGGCGCCGAGCAGTTGAAGGCTTCCGACGACCATAGGATCCGCCCCATTTCCTCCGCGCAGAAGGCGTATTGGAGGTTGGAGAGGCCCGGTCCGTCGAATTTGAAGCTGTCGTCTACGGGCGTCGCGCCATGCGAGGGCGGCATGAACAGGTTCCAAAGCCCCTCGGCGCGAGCCTTCTCCTTCAGCTCTTCGACGACCGGAAGTACCTTCCAGCGTTCGACGTCGCGCTGCTGCGCGTCATAGTCGGGAACACGCGGCCGAACCTTGGCCTGGATGAAGTCGCGGAGGCGATCGCGCCATTCGGTCTCTTGCTGGCTAAGGCTGAAATCCATGGCCGCGGCCTATCAGCAACAGTGT
>JAFBAM010000193.1 GCA_019247755.1 Sphingomonas sp. | reverse complement strand
CTGGTGCAGCCGATCGGCATGTTCGGCTTCCTCGCTGCTTTATTGTCGATGGCCGGCGTAGCCGCTTTCCTCATCGCCCGCGGTGGGCGTACTGCCGTTACTGCGGCGGCACCGTCGGCGGATCTCGCAAACGGCGCAATGGTCGAGCGTTTCGATTCCTATATCTATCGCGCGCGCGCCGCTCTTCCGCCGCCGGCGCGAGCGGAGCTCGATGCGATGGCGCGCATTCTTCCATCGTTGAAACAAACCCTCGAGAGAGTGGAGACCCTCGATCCCGCGGCGCAGGACGCGCGGCGGCTGATGTCGATCCATTTGCCCGGCCTGATCGAGCGATATGAGCGTGTCCCACCTGCTTATCGCCAGGAACGCGACGGCGAAGACAAAACGGTTGATCAGCGGTTGATTGAAGGACTCGCAGCCGGCCGCGTTGCACTCTCTGAGGTCGCCGATAACCTCGCCAGGGCCGACGTAGCGGCGCTGGAGACACAAGGCCGGTTCATTCAATCGCGGTACGGCGAGCACGGAATCGAGAGCGAGAACGCCCCAAGCAGCTAGCAGACTCAACCACTTATTCGTTGCGAAGCGGCCGTGTGCCGCTCATGATGGCGCCTTATTAGGGCGTTGGGGGCTGACACCGAATGCAGCTTGCCTTGGCCAGTGCTGGCGGCATGTCGAGGGGTGGGTTCCGCCTGCCTCCCTTCTTGCCGCCTTTCAACACGCTGACCTTGCGCTTCTTCAGCTTGCTGTGGGTGGCCGCGTTCGCGCTTGCGCTCGCTGGGCCGCTTGCTGGATTCTATCTACGCTATACGGCGCCTGCGAATAACTCCCAGCTTCTGCTCGGCAGCCGCGCCGGCTTCGCGGTTTCGCCACGGGACGGAACCGTGGTGCGCTTCACCGTCGGGCCGCAGGCCAGAAGTGCCGGCATCGTCGCCGGCGACAAGATCACTGCGATCTATGGCCTGCCGTTACCTCCGAACATGCCGGTCAATGAAGAAGCGCTGGCCGAGCATTCAAATGACCCTGCCTATATCGCGCTTGGGAACCTGCTGTTCGGCACTGACAGCGCCGAGGTCCCGCTGACCGTCCGGGACCCGGACGGTCACGTCCGTGACGTTACGGTGACAACCGGCGATTATCATATCGACGATGGTGCGCGAGCGCTTGGCGTCGCGCCGCGCTGGCTGAGCTTCATCGACCTCATGCACGTGCTTGCCTATCCGCTCCTGCTCTGGGCGGCGTGGCTGCTGCATCACCGCAATTCGCGCGACGCCGTCAGCTCGATCCTGTCGCTGGCAGTGCTTTTCACCATCGGGGCGGAACAGCCTTCGTCGACTTTCCTCGCGCACGTTGGGGTTCCGCGCGCGCTTAACGTCGCCCTGTTCGACATGGGAAATGTGCTCTTGCTCGCGGGCATCCTGCTGTTCCCGCACGGCAACCTGTCGTGGCGTCGCGTTGCCTTGATCGCAACCCTGCCGATCCTGATGCTGCTGCAGGGGACGCTTTATCAGACGGCCTTTGTTGTTTTCATGATCGCTACCGTCCTCACGCTCCTGCGAACCTTGAGGCAGACGGATTCGAGCGAGCAACGCCAGCAGGTGCGGTGGGCACTGTTCGGCATCACCGGTTATGCGGTGCTTCGCTGCGTATCGATTGTCAGCGATTATCTTAAATGGTCCGCGGGAAGCTTCGGACAGCAACTGCTGATCGAGATGGGCGCGGGCATCAGCTTCGCGCTGGCGGTGTTGATACTTCAGATTGGGCTGCTGATCGCGCTGATCCGCTATCGGCTTTACGACGCCGAATTCGTCATCAGCAAATCGGCCAACGTCGCGCTGATCACGGTCGCGGTTGCTGCAGTCTTCGCCGGCACAGCGGACGGCCTTAAGCAGATCGTCTACAATTACTACGGCAACACGGGGAGCGAAGGCCCCGTCATTTTCGCCGCAGCCCTGTCGACGGTCCTCATCAATCCGATCCAGGAACGCGTTCAGCGCTGGTCGGAACGTAGGTTCCAAAAGAACCTGTTCCTGCTTCGCGACGACCTCCCGGAGGTCGCGCGCGACATGCGCGAGACCGCCTCGCTCGGCGAGATGCTCGACGAAATCCTTGAACGCGTTGATCGCGGCGTTCGGTCCGTCCGCAGCGCTGCCATCGTGAACGGCTGTGTGCTGCGAGCCCGGGGCCTTTCGAACGAGGATGTCGAAACCTGGCGAACCACCTCGTTCGCTCAGGATTACAAGAGCGACATTTGCGAGCCGAAAGACAAGCAATTTCCCATCCGCGTGAAGCTCATCCCAAGCTCGGATGACGAAGAGCCGATCGGTTACCTCCTCGTCGGGCCTCGTCCTGACGGCTCGATCCCGAGCCGCGACGAGCAGAAGGCGCTGAAGGAAGTATCGGAATCCATCGCTCGCGCAATCCGCACCGTCATCAAGCGCGAAGCCCGCGAGCAAGAGGTCATGAATCTTATCACGGACGGTGTCCGCCGTATTGAGGCGCTGGAGGCGCTGCTCGGCGCGGGCTCGATCTCAAGCGGCCGGCAACGCCCTCGAACCGCTTGAGTCGCTTGGTCTCCACTGCGTCCGCTGAACCGGCTTGGAGCGCCTTTCCTACAGCCGAGGTTGTGCGATAGGCTTGTCGAACACCGCCGAAGGGATTGACCCGACAAAGTGGAAGAAGAGCAGGGACGCTCGAAACGTCATCTTCGCGACACATTGCCTGCTCGCTAACTTCACACAAAACCGCGACGCACCTAGTGAAATTAGTGAAGTTAAGCCGCGCGCCGCCCCGTCCCAAACCCAGTCAATTCCGGGTTAATTGACCCCGCTACAATCAAGGCATAATTTGTGCCCAACGCGACACTGGGGTTCGACTCGACCGCTGCCTTCGTCAGGCCATGCGGGAATTCGGTTTTGCGGATAGAACGAGGAGCTTGGATGATGCGTAAGGCAATGCTGTGGGGCGCAGCAGTCGCGATGGCCAGCCTGTCGACTGTTAGTGTTGCAAGTGTGGTGGTCATCAAGTCCATCGGTCCGTCGGCCAAGTCCTACCCGCCGGGTAAGACTCTCCCGGAAAGCGCGAAGATCTCCCTGGTCGGTGGCGACGTCGTCACCGTCATCGGTCCGAGCAGTGCGCAGACGCTCCGCGGTCCAGGTGACTTCGACGCCAAGCAGGTGGCACTCGCCTCTGCGGCGGGCCAGCGCGGTCGTTTCGGCGCTCTCCGTGCCTCCGAAGTCGCGCATAATCCCAGCATCTGGGACATCGACGTCGGCGCGGGCGGCAAGGTCTGTGTGAACCAAGCTTCCAAGGTCCAGCTCTGGCGCCCGGACAGCGAAGGCGCTGCGACGGTCCGGATCCGGACGGTAGACGGCAAGAGCCAGGAGCTATCATGGGCAGCCGGCACCGCGCTTACCGCTTGGCCGTCCGGCCTGCCGATCAAGAGCGGCACGAGCTATCAGGTCGAATGGCCTGACTCTGGCGAACACAGCAACCTCGACGTGGTGACGGTCGCCAATCCGCCCGCCGATCTCGTCGGCTCGGCTCAGGTTCTGCTGGAAAACGGCTGCCAGAAGCAGCTCGACCTCTTGGTCGAGAGCGCGAGCAAGGTCGGAAAGCCGTAGGTTAGCCAACCACCTTCGCGGCCTTGAGGCGCTCGACTTCCTCGGAAGCGACGCCAAGGGCCGCAAGCACCTCCGCGGTATGCTCGCCGAGCGCGGGAGGCGGCAACTCCGAATCCGCGCGCTTTCCGTTCATTCGGACCGGCGAACCGACTATTGGTACACCGGCGATCGAGCGCACCATCTGCCGATGTTGTGCCTGAACGTCGCTGAGCGCCTGCGTCAGGGTGTTGATCGGGCCGGCCGGGATCCCCGCCGTCTCGAGTTGCTCCAGCCACTCGGCGGCTGGCCGCGTCGCGATGATCTCGCTCACCAGCCGCACCATCTCCTCGCGATGCGCCACCCGGGCGGCGTTTGAGGCGAAACGTTCGTCCGCTGGCCATTCGGGATGGCCGCAAATCTCGGCCAGGCGCGCAAATTGCCGATCGTTGCCGACGGCAATGATGATCGGCTGATCGGCGGCGTCGAACGGTTGGTAAGGCACGATATTGGGGTGGGTGTTCCCCTGCCGTGGCGGGTCCTTGCCGGACACCAGCGCATTGGACGCCTGGTTGGCCATTACCGCGATCTGCGTGTCGAAAAGCGCCATGTCGATGGTGGCGCCCTCGCCGGTCTTCTCGCGCCCGTAGAGCGCGGCCAGGATCGCCGTGCAGGTGTACATGCCGGTGAACAGGTCGGCGATCGCGACACCAGCGCGCATGGGGGCCCCGCCCGGCTCGCTGTCGGGCAAGCCGGTAACGCTCATCATCCCGCCCATCCCCTGGATGATGAAATCGTATCCGGCGCGGTCGGCGTAAGGGCCGTTCTGGCCGAAGCCGGTGATCGACGCATAGACCAGCCGCGAATTGGCTGCTCGCAGCGACGCCGCATCGAGGCCGAATTTCCTCAAGCCTCCGACCTTGAAGTTCTCGACAACAACGTCCGCCTCCTCGGCGAGCTTTCGCACGAGCGCCGCTCCCTCAGGCTGTGCGAAGTCGATCGCGGCCGATTTCTTCCCGCGGTTGCAGCTCAGGAAATAAGCCGCAACTCGGCTAGTGCCTTCGCCAAACCATGGCGGACCCCAATGCCGCGTGTCGTCCCCTGCTCCTGGCCTTTCGATCTTGGTCACCTCGGCGCCGAGATCAGCCAGCAATTGCGTGCACCACGGCCCCGCCAGAACCCGGCTCAGATCGAGGACCTTGATCCCCTTGAGCGGGCTCAATGGCGACGCTTCCAGAAGCGCCGATCCGAGAGCACCGCGTGCGCAGCATTATGCCCCGGCGCGCCAGTCACGCCGCCACCGGGATGCGCGCCCGACCCGCAGAGGTAGAGGCCCTTGAGCGGCATCCGGTAGTCCGCTGCTCCGATCATCGGCCGCGCGCTGAACAATTGGTCGAGGCCCATTTTCCCGTGGAAAATGTCGCCCCCGATCAGGCCGAAGCGCCGCTCGAGGTCCAACGGCGAATGGATCTGCCGTCCGAGCACTGACTTCGCGAAACCAGGCGCGTGGGCATCGACGGTTGCGATGATCTGGTCTGCGGCCTTCTCGCGCTCCTTGTCCCAGCTACGCCCGGGCCCAAGATCGTAGCGGAAATGTTGGCAGAAGAGGCTCGCGACGTGGCGGCCTTTCGGCGCGAGCGAAGGATCGAGCGTCGAGGGAATCAGCATCTCGATGATCGGCTGCTTCGCCCAGCCGTTCACCGCGGCATCGAGGTAGGCGCGGTGCATGTAATCGAGGCTCGGAGCCATGATGATGCCCGCTGTCAGATGGTTGCCCTTCTTCGGCAGGACCGTGAACTTGGGCAGCTCTGACAGCGCGACATTCATGCGGAAGGTCGCGCTTTCGCACTTCCAGCCATGCATGCGCGAGGCAACATCCTGTTCCACCGCGCCTCGTGGGATGAGCCGGTCGAATAGCAGCTTGGGATTCACACCTGCGACGGTGATTGAGGATCGCCACGCTTTCCCGCCGGCGACGACGCCGGCCGCGCGGCCGCCGCTGACAATCACCTCCTCGACCGGGTGGCCGAGCAGGATATCGACACCGGCCTCGCGGCACGCCCGCGCCATCGCCTGGGTGATCGAACCCATGCCGCCGATCGCATGGCCCCAGGCACCGGGCACGCCCGCCGCTTCACCAAACAGATGGTGGAGCAGAACGTAGGCCGTTCCCGGCGATTGCGGCGATGCAAAATTACCAACGACTCCGTCGAACCCGAACAGAGCCTTGGTCAGGTCGCCTTGATAGTGCCGATCGAGAATGTCCGAAGCACTGCGAACGGCGAAATCATGGACGATCCGCGTCTCCGCCAGCGACAACCCGGCCATGTCGCGGCCAAGGCTCAGCAGCTTCGGGATCGCGCTGACCGTCCGGCCGACGTTCGGTGGCGCTCTCAGCAACCACTTCTTGAGCAGCTTTACGACTGTCTCCAGCTCGTCGTGATAGCGGTCGTAGGCTTCGGCATCCGCCTTGTGATGCCGCCCGATCTCCTTGCGCGTGAGGCCGCCACGGCCGCTCAACAGATAGTCGCCCTCGCCGGGCACGAAATTATCGGTCTTCCGCAGCACGACCTTCAGGCCATGCCGCTCCAGTTCCATGTCTCGAATGATCTTCGGCTGCAGCAGGCTGACGGTATAGCTTGCGGCACTGTTGCGGAATCCGGGCAGGAATTCGTCGGTCACGGCGGCGCCCCCGACCGTTTCGGCCGCCTCCAGGACGGCGACCTTTAGGCCCTTCTTGGCCAGATAATAAGCGCAGGTGAGCCCGTTGTGCCCCGCCCCAATCACAATCGCGTCGTGCAAATAGCCCCCTCAAGGATTCGGGATTAGCGCATCAGCACTAGCTCTTCGGCCATGGTCGGGTGAAGCGCAACAGTGGCGTCGAAATCGCTCTTCTTGAGCTTCGCCTTAACCGCAATTGCGGCGGCCTGCAGGATTTCCGGCGCATCGGGCCCGATCATATGGATGCCGACGATCTGCTCGGTGCCTTCATCCACTACCAGCTTGTACAGCGAGCGCTCGTTGCGGCCCGCGAGAACGTTCTTCATCGCCCTGAAGTCGGATGTGTAGACCTTGACCGCGCCGAGTTTGTTGCGCGCCTGGCCCTCGGTCATTCCCACCCCAGCTAGCGGCGGGTGGCTGAATACCGCTGATGGGATGCAGGAATAATCGACTTGGTGCGGCCGCTTGCCGAAGAAGGTGTCGGCAAAGGCCTGCCCTTCCCGGATGGCGACCGGGGTCAGCTGAACCCGGTCCGTCACATCGCCGACCGCGAAGATCGACGGCACATTGGTACGATTGTCGGCATCCACCTTGACCTGGCCCTTGGGGCCGAACTCGACACCCGCGGCGTCAAGGCCAAGGCCCTTGGAGTTCGGCGAGCGTCCGGTGGCGAACAGGATCTGGTCTGCCTCAATGTCGTCGCAGCCGGTCATGCTGACATGAAGCGTGCCGGTGTCATTCTTCTCGATCTTCTCGATCGTTGCGTTGAACCGGAAATCGATGCCCTTGCGGAGCGAAATCTGCATCAGCCGGTCGACAAGTTGCTGATCGTACTGGCGGAGGATGACGTCGGTACGGTTCACGAGCGTCACGTGGCTTCCGAATTGGTGGAAGATGCCGGCAAACTCATTGGCGATGTAGCCGCCGCCGACGAT
>JAFBAM010000156.1 GCA_019247755.1 Sphingomonas sp. | reverse complement strand
AGCTGCTTGCCGGCCTTCTGCAGCTCGGACGAAGCGAACACCTCGTGCGTGTCGGCGGAGGGGTCGTGGACGGTCGTGACGCCATACGCGAGTGAGTTATGATAGACCCAATTCTGGTCGGGGATGACCTGATCGGAAGCATGGGGTCCATGCCAGTGCGCGTCGATGAAGCCGGGCGTGATCGTCTTGCCGGTCATGTCGATGGTTCGCGCGCCGGCGGGGATGGCGACGCTTCCCGCCGCACCGACCGCGGCGATGCGGTTGCCGCTGATGACGATGGTGCCGTTATCGATCACCTGGTCGCCGTTCATCGTGATGATGCGGGCGCCGGTGAGCGCGATCGTGCCGGTGGGATGCGGCGCTGCCGAGACGAAGCCGAGATGCGAGACTGGCGGGACGGCACCTGTCTTGGCACCGTCAAACGCTGCGGCATCGACGCGGCGTGCGTAAAGGTCAGGCCCCTGCGTCCAGTAGAGCGTGCTGCTGTCGCCCGACCAATGGAGATAGTCGCCGGCGTCGGCGCTGATCTTCGTTTGAGGTAGGGCCTTGCCCTCGGCGGCGACGTCGATCGATCGGCCGGTTCGAGCGAACGGCATCACATAGGCCTGGTAGCGCTCGGTCCAGCCGATGAACTGCTCGTCGGGCGACAGCGCGAACTCGGCGGCGTTGGTGGCTTTCAGATGCGTGATCGGATCGGCGCCACTGACGTCGACCGACTTGAACACTTGGTTGTCGCCGTCTTGGTCGACGAAGAAAACGCGATCGCTCGACTTGCCGAACTGCGGCAGCGCGCCGGATTTCGACACCTTCTTCGTTTTGCCGGTCGCGAGATTGAGGACGTAGAGCCCGGGATCCTGGCCCCACAGAGGCGTCGCGAGAAAACCGTCCGAGCCTTTGCGATACGCAATCAGCCTGCCGTCGGGCGAGAAGGCGGGCTCGCGGTAATAGCCGGGCTCCGGGGTCACGACACGCCCGGTGCCGCCGGCGGCGCCGATGACCTTGACCTGGCCGCCCTTGTCGTCGTCCCAGGTGACGTAAGCGATCTGGCGACCGTCGCGCGACCAGACCGGATAGGCCTCGCGCTCGTCCGACCTGGTCAGGCGGCGCGGCGGCGCGGAGCTGGCGATGTCCTTGATCCACAGCGACCCGAGCGCCTCATAGACGACGCGCCGTCCGTCCGGGCTCGCATGAGCGAAGCGGGTCATCTTCACGTCGAAACTGTCCTGTCCGACCGGATGGTCGACGTGGATCGCATCCTCGACCCACCGGCTGCTGGCGACGTGGAAGGGGATGTCGCTGATGCCCTTCGAGGCGACGTCGATGCGGTGGATGCCACCCTTGGCCCAGTAGACGAGGGACTTTCCGTCCGGAGTCCAGCTGATGCCCGGATAGACGTTATGGATCGCCCAAGTCTCCTGCATGTCGCGCTCGAGCTGGTCGGTGAGGTCATCGATCCGGCCTGAGGCGATATCCATCAGCATCAGGTTCGACTTGCCGCGGATGCGGCGGATGAAGGCGAGCTTCTTGCCGTCGGGCGAGGGAGTCGGGCGGACCGCGCCGCCGGGACCGGTGATGTAGGGCTCGACCTCGCCGGTCTCTCGGTTCAGCCGCTGGATGATGTAGATCTGGCCATTGACGTCCTTGCTGTACTGGAAGGTCTCGCCCGGCGTCGCGTCATCAGAGAAGTAGAGGTACTTGCCGTCGGGCGAGAAGGCGGGCTCGTTGGTGTCCTTCTGCTTGGTCCGCGCCTTGGTCATCTGCACGCCGCTGCCGATGCCGCTCCGGTGGTAGAGCCACATCTCGCCTGCGCCCAAGGAACGCGACGAAGTGAAGTGCTTGCGCGCGACGATGTAATTGCCGTCCGGCGTCCAGTCCGGGCCGTTCAGCAGGCGGAAGGTTTCCTTGGTGATCTGGCGCGGGTTTGTCCCGTCGCGGTTCATGATCCAGATATTGTCGCCGCCGCCGCGGTCGGAAGTGAAGGCGATCTCGCGGCCGCTCGGCGAGTAACGGGGCTGCATGTCCCAGGCGATGCCCTGCGTTAGCGGGCGCGCCTCGCCGCCGGTGATCGGCATTGCATAGATGTCGCCGAGCAGGTCGAAGACGATCTCGCGTCCGTCCGGCGAGACGTCGAGGTTCATCCACGTACCTTGCGTCACGTCGATCGGCACATCGTGGCCGGGTCCGTGACGCGCATTGACGTCCCACTTCTGCTCTTTCTTTCCGCCGGTCGGGGATTCGGCGATCCCGGCCGGCTTGGCCTGGGTCATCGGTTCGGCGGCGCCCGGCTGCGGGATCGGCGGCGCGGGCGGCGTCGGCGCGGGCTGGGCATAAGCGTTGGCGGCGAGCAGGCAGGTGGCGGCAAGCAGAAGCGAACGCGATTTCATCAGGATTCCCCCTCAATTGCTTGCCGTTCTGGCGGGAGGGGTAGGCGAAGACAATCCTGAGTCAGCCGTTCGTCGAAGGGAGCAGGTCGCTGGTTGACCTTATGCGCCTGCGTCGATTAGCCGCGCTGCCATGGCCGACCAGAACGACACCCCGCCCAACCGCCTTTCGCTCGATCCGAGGAGCGAGTTTTATGACGAGGCGCTGCTAGGCCGCGGCGTCGGGATCAAGTTCAACGGCCAGGAAAAGACCAACGTGATCGAATATTCGATTTCCGAAGGATGGATTCGCGTGCCGGCCGGCCGCAGCCGCGACCGTTTCGGCCAGCCGATGACGATCAAGCTGAAGGGCCAGGTCGAGCCCTATTTCGAAAACGCCGCCGAAGGCGACGCTCAGGAAGGCGAAGCGTCCGAAGGATAGGACGGCGACCCGCGGCGCTTGTCGCGCCAACGCCGGTAGGCCCATCCGCCTAGGGCCAGCGCCGCAAGTGTCGGCACGCTGCGCCTGGCCAGCGAGGCCGCGCCGTATCCGAGGATCGCGCCTTTCGCGCCCTTGTTCTCACCGACGATCTTCTCTCCGAGCCACGCGCCCGCAAGCTTGCCCAGCATCACTCGAACTCCCTCAAGATGATTTGACGGTTCGACGCGCCGCGGGTGGCGAATGTTCCCAACCTCCCCGTGGGATTCCACACCAATTCTTGGTTGGGAAATTCCACCAGCTGAGCCCTCTGTTGCAAGTTTTTGGCGGTTTTCCGCGATTGGCATGCTCCTTGATTAGTAGCTGACATCGGTCCGCCAGTGAACCG
>JAFBAM010000117.1 GCA_019247755.1 Sphingomonas sp. | reverse complement strand
GGACCAACGCGCATCCGCAGCCGGTCGCGACCGTCAGCCAGGTTGCCGACCATGTGGATCACATCGCAAAAATCGCGGGCTATGATCATGTCGGGATCGGCGGCGACCTCGACGGCATCCCCAGTGTGCCGGTCGGCCTCACCGGCGTGCAGGACTATCCAAACCTGTTCGCCGAGCTGATCCGCCGCGGCTGGACCGACCAGAACCTCGCCAAGCTCGCCGGCGGCAACATCCTCCGCGTCCTCCGCCAGGCCGAGGCGGTATCGAAGTCGATGGCCAACGAACCGCCCGCCGCGGACCAGCTGACCCCCGACTACAAGTGACCGACCAGCCACTTCGTGCGGCGATCATTCCGGTGACGCCGCTGCAGCAGAATTGCACTTTACTCTGGTGCACGGCGACGATGCGCGGCGCGTTCGTCGATCCGGGTGGCGACCTGCCGCGACTCAAGGCGGCAGCACAGCAGGCCGGCGTCACCATTGAAAAGATCCTGCTGACCCACGGCCATATCGACCATTGCGGCAGCGCGAGCATTCTCGCCGAGGAATTGGGCGTCGAGATCGAAGGCCCGCACGAAGCCGACCGCTACTGGATCGACCGGCTGGCCGACGATGGTGCGAAATACGGCATCACCGGACGGCCGTTCGAGCCCTCGCGCTGGCTGGTCGACGGCGACCGGGTCACCGTGGGCGAGCTGACTTTCGACGTCCGCCATTGCCCCGGCCACACGCCCGGGCATGTCGTGTTCCACCACGCGGGGTCGAAGCTGGCGCTGGTCGGCGACGTGCTGTTCCAGGGTTCGGTCGGCCGCTGGGATTTCCCGCATGGCAATCAGCAGCAGCTGATCGAATCGATCACCAAACGGCTTTGGCCGATGGGCGACGACACCGCCTTCGTCCCCGGCCACGGCCCGATGTCGACCTTCGGCCATGAACGGGCAACCAACCCGTACGTCAGCGACGCCGCGCTAGCGGCCTAGGCCCAGCTCAACCAGCCGGATCAGCGCCCAGAAAATCAGCGCGAGCGTTGGGAAGGTCGTCCCCATCATCCCGTACATGCGCCACCGCGACTTATCGCCGCCTTCCATGCCGATGCCGTGCGAAATCCGCGCCAGGATGAAAATGGCGGCCAGGCCGGCGAGCCCGATCCGGCTTGCTCCGGACAGCTCGAGCCCGAGGACGAGGAACAGGAAGAAGGGTGTGGTTTCGAGGAAATTGGACTGGGCGCGCATGCGCCTCAGCAACGCCTCGTTCCCGCCGTCGCCGACGCTGATCCTGAGTGCGCGGCGGAGATTGCCGGTTCGGGCAATCAGCCAGCCGTTCACTACGGCGGCGGCAGCAGCAAGGCCGAGGAAGACGGGAATCAGGACCATGAGCAAATCCCCCTACGGCTGTTTCTTGCACTGGACGCCTCGCCCTTGCAACGACGGCCCTTTCCGCTATAGGAGCCGCGGTTCGCGACGATCCGGCCGCCGCCTGCAGGGAAACCTGCTGAGATGAGGCGCAGATCGTCGCAATTTTTATTGTTGTCGAAATCGTTTCAAAGGTGCCGCAATGGCTGTCCCTAAGAGAAAAACCTCGCCGTCCAAGCGGAACATGCGCCGCAGCCATCATGCGTTGAAGGCTACGCAGTTCCAGGAATGCCCGAACTGCGGCGAACTGAAGCTGCCGCACAACATGTGCTCGGCCTGCGGTCACTATAACGGCCGCGAAATCGTCTCGACCGAGGCCTAAGCCAAGCGAGCGGCCCAATCATGACGGGCCCACGCATTGCCATTGACGCCATGGGCGGGGACGCCGGCCCGGCGACGATGATCGCCGGGGCGTCGCGCGCCCTGCGCAAGGATTCGTCTCTCCAGTTCACCTTTTACGGCGACGAGCGGCAGGTCGAGGCGCAAATCGCCGCGCACGGCAACCTCGGCGGCCATTCGCAGGTCATCCATTCTCCCGAGGCGATCGCCGCCAGCGAGAAGCCTAGCCAGGCGATCCGCCGCGCCCGCACCACCTCGATGGGCATGGCGATCAATGCGGTGAAGGAAGGCATGGCCGATGCCGCGCTCTCGGGCGGCAACACCGGCGCCTTGATGGCAATGTCGAAGCTCGCGCTTCGGACCATGCCCGGAATCGACCGGCCGGCGCTTGCCGCGCTGCTTCCGACGCTCGGCGATAATGACGTGATCATGCTCGACCTCGGCGCGTTCACCGAGTGCGACGCCCAGAACCTCGTCCAGTTCGCGGTCATGGGAGCGGCTTATTCGCGCACCGTGCTGGGCATCGGGTCGCCGCG
>JAFBAM010000098.1 GCA_019247755.1 Sphingomonas sp. | reverse complement strand
TTTCGATTGCCGCGGCGACCTTGCGCGCCTGCGCCAGCGCCAGCGGCGATCCGCGAGTCCCGAGGCGAAGCCCTTGCATGCCTCACCCCTAGTGCAATGCCGCGGCATCAGGCAAAGGGCCGGACGCGAAATGATTGTAATGCCGTCTATTATACTGGGCCTGGAATCTTCCTGCGACGACAGCGCTGCGGCGCTGGTCACGTCCGACCGGCGCATCCTCGCGCAGGCGGTTGTCGGCCAGAACAGTGCGCACCAGCCTTACGGCGGCGTAGTGCCCGAGATCGCGGCGCGCGCTCATGTCGAGATCCTGCCGGGCCTCATCGAGCAGGTGCTCGGTGACGCCAAATTGTCGATTCACGACGTCGATGCCATCGCCGCGACCGCCGGGCCAGGCCTGATCGGCGGGGTGATGGTCGCCCTGCTCGCCGGCAAGGGGCTCGCCCTGGCGGCGGGCAAGCCGCTGATCGCGGTCAATCACCTTGAGGGCCATGCGCTGAGCCCGCGCCTCGCCGATCCGGACCTCGATTTCCCCTACCTGCTGCTGCTCGTATCCGGCGGTCACTGCCAGCTGCTCGAAGTGCGCGGCGTCGGCGAGTATCGGCGGCGGGCAACCACGATCGACGATGCGGCAGGCGAGGCGTTCGATAAGGCGGCCAAGTTGCTCGGTCTCGGCTATCCCGGCGGTCCGGCAGTCGAAGAGCTGGCGAAGAAGGGCGATTCGGCTGCCGTACCGTTGCCGCGCCCGCTGGTCGGTTCGGGCGAGCCGCATTTCTCCTTCGCGGGACTGAAGAGCGCGGTGCAGCGCGCAGTCGCCTCAGGCGACTTCAAGGCAGAGGACATCGCCGCAAGCTTCCAGCAAGCGGTCGTAGACTGCCTCGTGGATCGCACATCGCTAGCGCTTCGCAATAGCAATGCACCCGCGCTGGTCGTCGCCGGTGGCGTCGCGTCGAACGAGGCGATCCGCTCGGCGCTCGCCGGATTGGCCCAGCAACAGGGTCGCGCCTTCAGTGTCCCGCCGCAGTGGCTCTGCACCGACAATGCCGCGATGATCGCCTGGGCCGGCGCGGAGCGCTTCGCTGCTGGCGACTGCGACAGCCTCGATGTTCCGGCGCGGGCCCGCTGGCCGCTCGACGAAAGCGCCGAAAAAGTGCGTGGCGCAGGAGTGAAAGCGTGAAGCTGGGCGTTATCGGCGGCGGCGCGTGGGGCACAGCGCTGGCGCAGGTCGCTGCGAGCGGCGACCGCGACATATTGCTCTGGGCGCTTGAGCCTGAGGTGGTCGACGGCATCAATTCGCGCCACGAGAACAGCACCTTCCTCACCGGCGTCCCGCTGAACCCAGCGATTCGCGCCTCGTCCGACCTCCGCGATCTCGATTCCTGCGATGCCTGGCTCGTCGTCACGCCGGCTCAGCACATGCGCACCGTGCTCGAGCGGGCGGCGGAATGCGACAAGCCCCTGGTCCTCTGTTCGAAGGGAATCGAGGAACGAAGCGGCCGCATGCTGCATCACGTCGCGAAGGAAGCCTGTCCCGGGGCCAAGGTCGCGGTGCTCTCCGGCCCGACTTTCGCCCACGAGGTCGCGAAAGGCCTGCCCACTGCTGTGACCCTCGCCGCCGAGGACGAATCGCTTGCCAACGCGCTTCGGGACCGCATCGCGCAGCCCCCCTTCCGGATCTACGTCTCCGATGACGTCGCCGGTGCGGAGATCGGCGGCGCGGTGAAGAACGTCCTCGCGATCGCTTGCGGCGTCGTCGAGGGCAAAGGCCTGGGCCAGAACGCCCGCGCGGCGCTGATCGGCCGCGGATTCGCCGAGATGACGCGTTTCGGCCTCGCTTTCGGCGCTCGGCGCGAGACGCTCGCGGGCCTGAGTGGCCTTGGCGACCTGGTGCTAACCTGCTCCTCGACCAGCTCGCGCAATTATTCGCTCGGCAAGGGCATCGGCGAGGGACGTTCGGCCGCCGAGCTCATGTCCAACCGCAAGACGGTCGCGGAAGGCGCCTTCACCGCGCCCGTGCTGGCGCGCCTGGCGCGAGAGAAGGGCATCGACATGCCGATCGTCGACGCGGTCGACGCGCTGATTGCGGGCCGCGCCAATGTCGATGAGGTGCTCGGCGCTTTGCTGTCGCGTCCGCCGAAGTCCGAGGCGGTCTAGAAATCGACCGCGATCCCCTTCTTCTCCCAGTCGCCGTAGCGGGTCGGGTCCAGCCTTTCTTCCTCGCCCGCCGGCGAAGACAACGGCTGCAGCGGTTCCGGCTCTGGCACCGGCGGCGATGGCGTCAAATAAGCGGGGGCGTCGAGGTGTTTCGGGCGTTTCACGGCCTCAAGATGGTCACGGGCTTCGAAGATGCCAAGCACTGAAGGTGTCGAGGCGCGCCGCGCGGCATTGCAGATGCTCGATGCGGTGCTCCGCCGCGGGCAGACGCTCGATGCAGCCGGCGGAGCGGTCCGGAACCTCTCCACCGCGGACCATGGCCTGGCGGTCGCCATCGCCGGCGAGGCATTACGCCGTCTTCCGGACCTCGACGCGCTGATCGACAGCGCCACGCGCAAGCGCCTGCCCGACGACAGCAAGGCGCGGATGGTGCTTCGCCTCGCACTCGCCCAGAAGGTCGGCCTCGGCACACCCGAGCACGCGCTGGTCGCGACGGCTTTGCCGCTGGTCGACGGCGGTCCGCGCCGCCTTGTCCACGGCGTGCTCGGCACGTTGCTCCGGCGCGGATTGCCGCCATTGGACGCGCCGAGCTTGCCCGCAGAGGTCGAGCACCGCTGGCGCGAGGCATGGGGCAACGAGGCGGTCGACGCCGCTCGGCGCCAGATTTCGAAGCGGCCGGCCCTCGACCTGACCTTCGCCGAGGACGCCGAGGCCCAGGATTACGCGGCGAAGCATGAAGGCATCTCGCTCGCATCCAACCATGTGCGCCTGCCCAGTAGCAGCGTCAGCGAGCTCGCCGGGTTCCAGGAAGGCCGCTGGTGGGTTCAGGACCTCGCCGCGTCGCTCCCGGCGCGGTTGATCCCCGACGCCGCCAAGGATGTGCTCGACCTCTGCGCCGCGCCCGGCGGCAAGACGATGCAGCTCGCTGCGGCGGGACATCGGGTCACCGCCGTCGACGCTTCGGGAAGTCGTCTCGCACGACTGCGCGAGAACCTCGATCGCACGCATCTCGCCGCAGACTTGGTGGAAGCGGACGCGCTCAGCTGGAAACCCAAACAAGAGTTCGACGCCATCCTGCTCGACGCGCCCTGCTCAGCGACCGGCACCTTCCGCCGCCATCCCGAGGTGCTGTACCGCGCTCGCCCCCGGATCATCGCCGACAATGCCGAGTTGCAGTCCAGCCTCCTCGACCGCGCCTCTCAATGGCTGAAACCCGGCGGAACCCTGGTCTATTCGGTCTGCTCCCTCGAGCCGCAGGAGGGCGAGGATGTCGTCCGCCCCTTCCTCGCAAAGCACTCCGACTTCCATCTCGCGCCGCCCGAGGGCCTCCCGTCCGTCCTTCTCCCGTCCGCCGACGGCTGGGTCCGTATCCTCCCCGGACTGCTCGAAGCCGAGGGCGGGCTCGACGGCTTCTTAATCGGGCGCCTTGTCCGCACCCGCTAAACCCGTTTAATCCCCGCATATGCCGATCATTGCGCCTTCCATCCTCTCGGCCGACTTCGCCAGGCTTGGCGACGAGGTCCGCGCGGTCGACGAGGCTGGGGCCGACTGGATCCACATCGACGTGATGGACGGGCATTTCGTGCCGAACCTCACGATCGGCCCGGGCGTTGTGAAGGC
>JAFBAM010000018.1 GCA_019247755.1 Sphingomonas sp. | reverse complement strand
AGCCAGCTCGACACGTAGACGAGGTGCGCGAAGCTCGCCGCGTGGCTTTCTGGAAAGCCATATTCGCCGAAGCCCTTGATCTGGTCGAAGCAGCGCTGGGCGAAATCGCGGTCGTATCCACGACCGACCATCCGCCCGACCATCATCTCTTCCAGCTCGGAAATATTCCCCTTCGACCGGAACGTCGCCATCGCTTTGCGAAGCTTGTTCGCTTCCTCCGACGTAAACTTGGCCGCATCGAGCGCGATCTTCATCGCCTGCTCCTGGAAGATCGGCACGCCGAGCGTTCGTCCGAGAATCCGCTCCAGCTCGTCCGGCTCGCCATGCGCCGGATCGGGGCAGGGAAAAGTCACCGGCTCCTTGCCCGCTCGCCGCTTCAGATAAGGATGCACCATGTCGCCCTGGATCGGGCCGGGGCGGACGATCGCGACCTCGATGACCAGGTCATAGAAGCAGCGCGGTTGGAGCCTCGGCAGCATGTTCATTTGCGCCCGGCTCTCGACCTGGAACACGCCGAGCGAATCCCCCTTGCACAGCATGCCGTAAACCTCGGGCACTTCGCGCGGGACGGTCGCCAGCTCCCATCGCTCGCCATGATGCTCGGCGATCAGGTCGAAGCATTTGCGGATGCAGGTCAGCATGCCGAGCGCCAGCACGTCGATCTTGAGGATGCCCAGCTCCTCGATGTCGTCCTTGTCCCATTCGATGAATGTGCGATCCTCCATCGCACCATTGCCGATTGGGACCGTCTCGGTCAGCGGCCGCTCGGTCAGGATGAACCCGCCGACATGCTGCGACAGGTGGCGCGGCATGCCGATCAGTTGCTCGGCAAGCTTCATCGTCCGTCTCAGGTGCGGGTCGGACAGGTCGAGCCCGGCATCGTTGGCGCGCTCGTCCTCAAGCTCGGCATCCATATGGCCCCAGACATTGGAGGCGAGCGCCGCCGTCACGTCCTCGCTAAGCCCCATTACCTTGCCGACCTCGCGGATCGCCGAGCGTGGGCGGTAATGGATGATGGTCGCGGCGATCCCGGCGCGGTTGCGGCCATACTTTTCGTAAATGTGCTGGATCACCTCCTCGCGCCGCTCATGCTCGAAATCGACGTCGATGTCGGGCGGCTCCTTGCGCTCCTCGGAAATGAAGCGTTCGAATAACAGCTCGTTCACCGACGGGTCGACCGCGGTGATGCCGAGGCAGAAGCAGACCGCGCTGTTCGCCGCGCTTCCTCGCCCCTGGCACAGGATCGGCGGATCGAGGCCCCGCGCGAAGGCGACGATGTCGTGGACGGTCAGGAAATAGCGCGCAAAGTCAAGGCGCTCGATCAGCGGCAGCTCGTAATTCAGCTGCTTCAGGACCTTGTCGGGGATGCCGTCCGGCCAGCGGGCGTTGGCTCCCTCCCACGTCAGATGCTCGAGATGCTGTTGCGGAGTCCGGCCCTCGGGCACGGTCTCCTTCGGATATTCATACCTCAGCTCGTTGAGGCTGAAATGCAGCGAGTCCGCGAACTCGCGCGTCGCCGAAATCGCATGTGGCCAGCGCGCGAACAGTCGCACCATCTCCGTCGGCGGCTTCAGATGCCGTTCCGCGTTCGGGTTCAGCAGATATCCCGCGGTCGCGATCGTCACTTTCTCGCGGATGCAGGTGACGACATCCTGCAGCGGCCGGCGGTCCGGCACATGATAATGGACGTCGTTGGTGGCGAGGATCGTGCAGCCATGCTTGCGCGCCAGCCGGTCGAGCCGCTCGATCCGCGCGCTGTCATCGCCGCGATAGAGCCACGACGCCGCGACGTGTCGCAGCGATGGCAAAGCCTCGCACAGCCTTGGCAGCTCTGTTTCGAAAGCGCCGACATCTTCTTCCGGCCACGCGATGAAGGCTATTGCCTCGGCATGCTCTGCGACGTCGCTCAGCGACAGTTCGCACTCGCCCTTCTCGGCGCGCATCTTGCCGAGGCTCAACAGCCGCGACAGCCGGCCATAGCCCTCGCGATCAATCGGGTAGGCGAGCAGGCTCGGCGCATCGGTCAGGTCGAGCCGGCAGCCGATCAGTGGCTTCAGGCCGGCGATGTCGCAGGCGCTGTGCATCCGCACCACGCCGGCCAGCGTGTTGCGGTCGGCGATACCGATCGCGTCATAGCCCTGGTTCAGCGCCTCCAGCGTCAGCTCGATCGCGTCCGACGCGCCGCGCAGGAAGGAGAAAGGCGAGCTAACGCCCAGCTCGACGAACGCCGACGGCGTGATCGGGGGCGGCGGCATCTTGTCCGTACGCACCAGCTTCAGCCGCGAAAATCCGACCTTCTCGGGCATCAGCCGAGCGCTTTTTGATTATTGTTCATCCGAACAGGCCGTGAATGAACCAGTTCGGGATGCCGCCGCGCCCGTCCCCGATCAGGCCTTCGCGATAGATCCAGTAGCGGCGGCCCTCGTCATCCTCGACGCGATAATAATCGCGCAGCCGGGCCGACGACGGCTGCCGCCACCATTCCGGCGCGATCCGCTCCGGGCCTTCGACCCGCGCAATGTCATGCACCGCGCGCCGCCACACGAACCGCCGCGGCATGCCTTCGGGCGTCGCATAAATGACGTCGATCGCTTCTGGCCGGTCGAGCAGTCGCTGTGGCCGTATCCTCCCCTGCCTTTGCAGGGGAGGGGGACCGCCAGAGGCGGTGGAGGGGCCCCTCCGTCGCGCTCCGCGCGCCACCTCCCCTCGAAATCGAGGGGAGGAGACTGCGGATTCCCACCCGCTCGCCCGCTCGGGCAAATGGCTCTCTTCCGGCTGAGGCCGGCGCACACGCAATGGGCCGAGCTTTACCGTCAGCCGGTCGACCAGCCGCGCCAGCTCCCGCTCACCGCTCCGCTCCTCGACCAGGCTGTCCTGCGCGGCGCTCAGCTCCTCGGCCCAATCGGCGGTCAGCGCGAAAGCGTCGAACCCGAACTCGGGATTGAGCGCGGCTGTCTTCTCGGCGAGCAGCCGTTGCAGATGCTTGGGTTCGCGGCTGGGAATGGCGGTAGCGACCGAGGCCACGCCGACGCTGCCATCGACGCGATAACCGGCGAACGACAGCCTCCGCGCACCGAGATGCCGCTGCTGCAGCTGGCGCACCAGTTCGGGGATCAACCGCTCCAGCGCCTGCGACGGCGCTTCGGGATGGGTCGCAGGCTCCTCCAGCTTGAGCATTGCTCGCGGCGGCGGGTCGGCGGGTGCCGCAGTAAGTGGCTCCAGCTTTTTCCCAAGCGCCCGGTCAAGCGCATCGACCACATCTTCAGCGCCCCGGAACCGCCGTGCCAGTGCCAGCCGCGGAACGCCCAGCAGCGCACCGATCGTCTTGAGGCCCAGCCGTTCGAGCGTCCGCACGGTGTCCGGATCAATCCGCAGCGCCGAGACGTGCAGCGGAGCTAGATCATTGCCGCCGAAGTGACTGAATGCCCATGCCGCGAGCGCTGTCGGCGCAATCGCTACCTTCGCCGTCAAACCGATCCGCGCGAAGCAGTTTCGAATATCC
>JAFBAM010000038.1 GCA_019247755.1 Sphingomonas sp. | reverse complement strand
GGGCGAACGAGGCGGAGCAGGTCGTCTCCCTCTTCCGCAACAGCTACAACATCCCGCTCGTCCATGTTGACGCCAGCGCCGACTTCCTCGGCGGGCTCGAAGGCGTCACGGACCCAGAAGCGAAGCGCAAGTTCATCGGCGCCGAATTCATCAACGTGTTCGAGGCCGAGGCGAAGAAGATCGGCGGCGCTGACTTCCTCGCCCAAGGTACGCTTTACCCGGACGTGATCGAGAGCGTCAGCTTCACCGGCGGCCCTTCAGTGACGATCAAGAGCCACCACAACGTTGGCGGCCTACCCGAGCGGATGAACATGAAGCTCGTCGAGCCTTTGAGGGAATTGTTCAAGGACGAGGTGCGGGTGCTCGGCCGCGAGCTCGGCCTGCCCGAGGCTTTCGTAGGCCGCCATCCATTCCCCGGGCCGGGCCTCGCCATCCGCATCCCCGGCGAGGTCACGCGTGAAAAGTGCGATATCCTCCGGAAGGCGGACACCATCTACCTCGAGGAAATCCGCAACGCCGGCCTCTACGACGCCATCTGGCAGGCGTTCGCCGTGCTCCTGCCGGTGCGCACCGTCGGTGTGATGGGCGACTACCGGACTTACGATTATGTCTGCGGCCTCCGCGCGGTCACCTCGCTCGATGGCATGACCGCCGACGTTTACCCGTTCGACGCCGCTTTCCTCAGCCGCGTCGCCACCCGCATCGTCAATGAAGTCAACGGCATCAACCGCGTCGTCTATGACTATACGTCCAAGCCGCCCGGAACGATCGAATGGGAATGAAGTACGCGTACCCGTTACTTGCTTTGGCGCTGAGCGCGGCCGCTCCGCCTAAGCTCGACCCCGATACCGCCGCCTGGTGGGCGACGACGGCGCAGCTTTCGAACGATTCGATGGAAGGCCGCGACACCGGCTCGGCCGCGTACGACCGAGCGGCTCGGCTAGTCGCGGCGAAATTCAACGCTGCCGGCTTGAAGCCTGCCGGCGAGAACGGCAGCTGGTACCAGCGCGTGCCCATGCACGAGATCGGGGTGCCGAGCGCAACGATCATCGCGGGCAACCGTAGGCTCGTCTTTCTGCACGACCTCACCGTCGCGCCGGCATTAGGAATGCCAACCCACCTTAACGCTGCGCTGGCCTATGGCGGCTATTGCAGTGCCGATGCGCTCCGCGCCGTGCGCGGCAAGATCGTGATCTGCCATGGAACGCACAAAGCAGGCCTTCCGGGCGTCGCGGAGCGTGAGAAAGCCGTCCGCGCCGCCGGTGCTGCCGGTATGCTAACGATCGCCGATCCCGGTTTCACGGTCGAGCCGCCGCGCTGGCCCTATGCCTACGCTCGGACGGTCACGCTATCGACCGACCCGCGAAAGCCGGATCCGTTCCTGAAGATGACGCTCAATGCGGCGGCCCTGGGCAAGCTGGTCACTGGAAAAGATGCGGCTCGCCTGGTCGGAGCAGGCAGCGCAGGCAAACCCTTGCCGAGTTTCGACATTCCGGCGCGCTTCGGAGCTCAATTTGTGATCCGCAAGCGCGAGATTACATCGCCCAACGTGATCGCGATGCTGCCCGGCTCCGATCCGGGGCTCGCAAACCAGGCGATCGTCCTCACCGCGCACCTCGACGGCTATGGCTATGGCGAGCCGGTCAACGGCGACCGCATCTACAACGGCACGCTGGACGACGCCGCTTACGTCGCGCTGCTGATCCGGCTTGCCGAGCGCCGTCACGGCCAGCCGTTCCGCCGCCCGATCCTGCTTCTCGTCGTGACCGGCGAGGAAAAGGGGCTGCTCGGCTCAAAATGGTTCGTCGCGCACCCGACGGTGCCGCTGGCGCGCATCGCGGGTGACATCAACCTCGACCAGCTCCGCCCGATCTTCCCACTCGAGCTGCTCACCGTTCATGCGCTCAACGACACGACAATCGGTGATGATGCTCGCGCCGTGGCTCAAGGCCTCGGCATTCAGGTGCAGGTCGACCCTGAGCCCGAGCGCAACCTGCTATCGCGTTCCGACAATTGGCCGTTCATGCAGGCAGGAATTCCGGCCACCGGTTTCGTGTTCGGCTACCGTCCAGGCTCGCGCAGCGAGCGGATTTACAGGCAGTGGTACAGAACCGGCTATCACAAACCACAGGACGATCTGAAGCAGCCGATGGACTGGAAGGCGGCGGCCGATTTCAACCGCTTTTTCTATGGCTTGGTCGAGCGCGTCGCGGACCAACCGACACCGCCCGTCTGGAAGAGCGAGAGCAAGTTGCGACCAAAAACCGGGAGTTAACAGTAACTTGCCGTTAAACGATGCATTGACTCTTCGTCGCTAGTCTTGCTCATCAACGGAAACGATCGGGGTTCGGGCCGTGGGCATTAGCTACAAATTTATCATCGCCGTTTCGGCGGCGGCGCTACTTGCAGGCTGCGAGACGGCGCCTGCACCAAAGGTCGCTTCGGCCAAGCCTGCCACGCCCGCGGTCGGCGAAGTCCCGTATCACTGGACAGTCGGCAACGCGCCGCAGGCTCATAAGGACATGGTCGCCGCCTTCGGAAGGCTCGGCCTGAAGCCCGGCGAATATGTGTGGTCTGCCACGGTGCCGAAGGAGGGCGATCCGCGCATCGTCGCCGACCTCCTCACCCAGATGGTCTATCTCTACAAAGGGGATACGCTCGTCGGCGCTTCCAGTATGTCGAGTGCCAAACAGGGCCATGTCACCCCTTATGGCTACTGGACGATCCTGGAGAAGCGGCCCTTCTACCGCTCAAAGAAGTATGACAATGCGCCGATGCCGTTCATGCAGCGGATCGACGAGTATGGCATCGCTTTCCACGGCGGCGTCAACCCCGGCTACCCGGCGAGCCACGGCTGCATGCGCTTGCCGATGAAGTTCGCCGAGAAGCTCTACGGGGTGACCAAGGTGGGCACGAAGGTCGTGATCGAGGGCTGACGTCAGCGTTTCCGCGTTGAGGTCGTCCCCATCGTCGCCGTGCCCATCGGGTCCGGCTGGTCGACGGTCGGACCTCTTAGCTCGTTCTTGAGCTCAAGCTCGCCGGTGGGATCACCGGTCTGGCTCGTCTGCGTCATTCCGGTTCGCAGCGGCTCCTGGTTGCCGCGCCGCTGGCTTCGCCATGTGTCGAAGTCGCTGTGGAACTGCTGCTCGCGCTCACGGCAATAGTCCTCATAATCGCGGTCGAGCGCCCGCATCTGCCGGTCGCGCCAGCTACGATAGTGATCGTCCTGATGGCTGCTGAAGTTGCGCGGTGCCCGTTCCCAGTCGCCGCGGTCCCGGTTTCGGTCGCGGTCACCAAGCATGAAGCTTAGGTTGCGGTCACTGCGGTCGGGCTCATTGCCACGCCAGCCCTCGCGATCCTCGCCGCCGCGCCATTCGCGCCCGCGGGTCTCGCCGCCGCGCCATTGGCGTTCGCGAGCGTCGTCCTGCCAGCCCTCGTGCTCGTCCCCGCGGTCTTCGTCGTAGTCGCGCATATAGCCATGTGCCATTAATCTTCTCCCTCAACGTTCTCGCAGCAAAACGAACGACAACGGCAGCGGATGCCATGCGGAAGAGTTAACCCGTCGCAGCTTTGCGTCGGCTAGACGGCGCGGGCAGCGTGCACGGGAAGTTCGAGGATGGTGAGCAACCC
This sequence comes from Sphingomonas sp., assembly GCA_019247755.1. Lineage (GTDB taxonomy): Bacteria > Pseudomonadota > Alphaproteobacteria > Sphingomonadales > Sphingomonadaceae > Sphingomicrobium. The sequence continues at coordinate 3,206 of JAFBAM010000038.1, read as the reverse complement.
CGGTCCGTTGTCGGCCAGCTTCAGCTTGCCGTCGTGGAGGTGCGCAATCGCCTCCGCCAGCGCGAGGCCGAGGCCAGCCCCTTCGTCGGACCTGCTGGAATCGAGGCGCCCGAACCGCCGCCGCGCTTCGTCCCGGCGGTTGGCCGGGATGCCCGGCCCCCGATCGCCGACTTCGACCCGGATCTGCCGGTCGCCAGGTTCGACGTGAACCCTGATTTCGCCGCCGGTCGAACCGTAGCGGATCGCATTCTCGACGAGGTTGCTGACGGCTTGGGCAAGCAGCTGGCGATGCCCAAAAAGGGGCACGGGCCGCGCGGGCCGGTCATATTCCAGGTTCGCTCCACGCTCGTCCGCCAGCGGATCATACATTTCCGCCAGCTCCGCTGCGAGCTCGCCCACGTCGAACCAGTTGAACTGCTTGCGGCCGGTCAGCGACTCTGACCGGCTGATCTCCAGCACGGCGGTGAGGATGCGCATCAGCGCGTCGGCCTGGCGGATCACGCTGCCGAGAAGCTCCTCCTGCTCGGCCGGATCGCTTGCTTCCGCCGCTGCGTGAGCGGCCGATCGCAGCCTGCTGACGGGCGAGCGGAGGTCGTGCGCCAGGCTGTCGGTCAGCATCCGCAATTCCTCCATCAGCCCGCTGATCCGGTCGAGCATGGCGTTGATCTGCGTCGCCAGCAGGTCGAACGCATCGCCGGAACGCGACACCGGTATTCGCTGCGACAGGTCCCGCGGGCTGATCCGGTTGGCGACACGGGCGATGCTGCTGATGCGGGTCCCGACATAATGCGCCGTCACGATGCCGCACAGCAGGCCGAGCAGGCCGGCGACCAGCACGGCGATGAACAGCGATCGCTCGAGCGTGTCGCGGATGGCGAAGCCCTCGCCGGCGATACGGCCGCTAATCAACCACTGGCCGGTCGGGAGCCGGTTTACGACCAGCGCGGCTTCGCGTGGCGTGGTCTGTCCGCGCAGCCGGACCAGCGCGGTATGATATCCCTCGGGTCCTGCAGCCAATGGGGGACGGAGGCTCTCGAGATTACCCTTGATCTCGCTGCGGTCTGGATTGAGCAGCGCGATCACCGTTTGCGGGTCGGCGTAGGTCATGGTGTCGGCGATCGCGTCGTCCAGCGCCTCGTCGCCCCCGGACCGATAAACGTCGGCCAGGACCTTGCCCTGTTCGATCACCTGGCGGTGGACGGTGGCGACCGCATCGTCATGCGTGCGAAGATAGATGAAGCCGATGACGGCAAGGTTGGAGAGCAACGCTAACAACCCCGCCAGTAGCGCGATCCGGAGCGTCGTGGGCATGGGACGGCGCTTTAGGCGGCGAGCATGTAGCCCGCGCCCCGCACCGTGTGCAGCAGCGGCTTGTCATACCCTTCGTCGAGCTTGCGGCGCAGCCTGCTGACGTGGACGTCGATGACGTTTGTCCCGGGATCGAAATGATAATCCCAGACCTGCTCCAGGAGCATGGTCCGGGTCACCACCCGCCCCTCGTTCCGGGCGAAATATTCCAGCAGCAGATATTCGCGCGGTTTCAGGTCGAGCTTCTTTCCTCCACGCTTTACCGTTCGCGAAAGAGGGTCGATCTCAAGGTCGCCGACGGTCAGTCGGTGCTCGGTGGGGTCGACGCGGGATTCGCGGCGGCGCAGCAGCGCGTTCACGCGCGCCAGCAACTCGGCGAAGGAGAATGGCTTCGTAAGATAATCGTCGGAGCCGCTCTGTAAGCCCTCGATGCGGTCGCCGACCGATGCCAATGCCGAGAGGATGAGCACCGGCGTATCGATGTGCGCTGCACGCAGCGCCTTCAGCACCGACACGCCGTCGATCCCCGGCAGCATTCGGTCGAGGATGATCAGGTCGAAGCTGCCGTCCGTCGCCCGGAACAGCCCGTCCTGTCCATTGTTCGCCTGCTCGACGCTATGGCCTTCCTGGCCCAGCCCCTTGGCAAGATAAGTAGCGGTCTCGCGGTCGTCCTCGACCAGCAGGATCTTGCGGCCCATCGGTTCTATTCAAACTGACCGGGTTCGCACGGCGCCGCGCCGGGAGTCTTTGAGGCGGCGGCGCCGTACGAAGTCCTGGTCTCAGCCCTTGGCTGGGGCTTTGGCTGCCGGCTTCTTGCCCGCCGACTTCGAAGCCGTCTTGCTGCCTTTCTTGGCGGGAGCCTTGCTCATCGTCGTCTTGGCAGTGGTCGTGTTGCCCTTGGTCGTGACGGTCGTCGTCGCCTTGGTGTTGCCGGACTTAGTGGTCACGGTCTTCGTCGAAGCCGTGGTCGACTTCTGCGCAGCGACGGCCGGGGTCGCGATCAGCGCGGCCGCAGCGACCGATGCAATCAACTTCTTCATCGTTCCTCCTCCTCCGGCAGGATAAGCGCCGGTCGAGGTTCGGTTAGGCCGAGACGTTTCTCTTGGCCGTGTCTGTAATGTTAAATGGCGTTCATCGAGGCTCGACGCGGCTGAACTTTGCGCGGACCGCGTGACCGGCTAGGCTCAACCGCAGACCTATGATCGCCCAGAAAACCCGCTATGCGCTTCGCTCCCTCTTGTTCCTCGCCGAGGAGCAGGGCGGCGCGCCGGTGCAACTCAGCCGGATCGCGGAGACTCAGCGCGTCCCGCCGAAGTATCTTGAGCTCATCATGCTCGACCTCAAGAAGGCGGGCCTGGTGAAGAGCGCGCGAGGACCAAAAGGTGGTTACCGGCTGGCCCGGTCGGCGGAGCAGATCTCCTTCGGCGAGATCGTCAGGACCATGGAAGGGCCGATCGCCCTTGTTTCCTGCGCGAGCACCAACTTCTATGCGCCGTGCGGCGATTGCCATGACGAAGCGACCTGCGCGATCCGCCGGGCGTTCGCGATCCTCCGCGATCAATCGACGGCGGTTCTGGATTCGATTTCGCTGGCGCAGGGCGCCGGCTGGGAAGAGCGGCTGGCGACTGACGAATAACCGCCGTTGTTGTGCGGGAGGGCAGATTGGACGAACGCTTTAAGCCAAGGCCGGTCGCTGGCTGGTACATGTTCGCCGCGATCGCCTCGCTCTTATTCATGGTCCTCGGTTGTGCCGGCCTAGTCATGCATACGCTGACCGATCCAGCGACACTGCCCCTCGATCAACGGGCGCTGTTCGAGGCGGAGCCGCAGTGGGTGCTTGCTGCGTCGACGTTCGCCTTCGTCGCCGGCGCGCTCGGCTCGTTGCTGCTCGTGCTCCG
>JAFBAM010000307.1 GCA_019247755.1 Sphingomonas sp. | reverse complement strand
TACATGGGCTGCTCGACCTTCTCGAACTTCACGGTGCTGCCGGAGATCGCGGTCGGGAAGATCCGCGAAGACGCGCCGTGCAACACCAGCTGCTACATCGGTTGCGGCGTGACGACCGGGGTCGGCGCGGTGACCAAGACCGCGAAGGTGCAGGCCGGCGACAATGTCGTCGTCTTCGGTCTCGGTGGGCTCGGCCTCAACGTCATCCAAAGCGCGAAGCTGGTCGGCGCCGGCAAGATCGTCGGCGTCGACATCAATCCCGCGCGCGAGGAATGGGGCCGGAAGTTCGGCATGACCGACTTCATCGATGCGCGGAACAAGGATCGGCAGGCGATCATCGACGAGGTGCTGAAGATTACCGACGGCGGCGCCGATTATACGTTCGACGCGACCGGCAACACGGAGGTCATGCGCACCGCGCTCGAATGCTGTCACCGCGGCTGGGGGACGAGCGTCATCATCGGCGTCGCCGAAGCGGGCAAGGAAATCGCGACGCGGCCGTTCCAGCTGGTCACCGGCCGCAACTGGCGCGGCACCGCGTTCGGCGGGGCCAAAGGCCGCACCGACGTACCCAAGATCGTCGACTGGTACATGGACGGGAAGATCGCGATTGACCCGATGATCACGCACACGCTTAGCCTTGAGGACATCAACAAGGGCTTCGACCTGATGCATGCGGGCGAGAGCATCCGGGCAGTTGTCGTCTACTGATCTTGCGGGCTATTGAGCACCCGGGCTGGAGAGGGGATCGAAGGAGTCTTCGAATGCCCGACGCGCGCGCCCCGACCCACATCAACCTTGCCGAGAAGCTCGGAGAATTCTCCGAGCATTGGTCGCCCAAGATCGTCGCCCGCTACAACGACAATGAAGTCCGGCTGGTCAAGACCGACGGCGAGTTCGTCTGGCACAAGCATGACGAGACCGACGAGCTTTTCCTGATCCTGGAAGGCGAGTTCGACATGGACTTTCGCGACCGCACCGTGACGGTCGGGCCGGGCGAGCTGTTGATCGTGCCGCGCGGGACCGAGCACCGGCCGGCGGCGCGCCGCGGCGAGGTCAAGCTGCTGCTCATTGATCCGAACGACACGCCGAACACCGGCAACAAGGAGACCGCGACGCAGGCCGTCGAGCTTTGAAAGGGAGGAACTATGTTCAGTCACGTGATGGTTGGGTCGAACGACGTCGATCGTTCGAAGAAGTTCTACGACGCTCTCTTCGAGAAGGACGCCAAGCCGGATGACAAGGGCCGATTGGCCTACCGCAAGAGCGGATCGGTCTTCATGGTGACCAAGCCGATCGATGAGCAGCCGGCGCATCACGCCAACGGCGGGACCATCGGGTTCAACTTCGAAAGTCCCGAAGAGGTCGATGCCTGGCACCGGCGCGGTGTGGAAGCCGGCGGCACGCCGTGCGAGGACCCGCCGGGCTATCGCGAGAACGCGTTCGGAAAGCTCTATCTCGCCTATCTGCGCGACCCCGACGGCAACAAGCTGTGCGGTCTGCATCGTCCGCAACAGTGACGATCGAGATCGTCAGCGAGAACAAGGCGCATGGCGGGCGGCAATTGGTCGTCCGCCATCCGTCCTCGGCGACTTCGACCGACATGATCTTCTCGATCTTCCTGCCGCCGCAGGCAGGGAACGGAGGAAAGCTGCCGGTCGTCTGGTATCTATCTGGGCTGACCTGCACGCACGCCAATGTCACGGAAAAAGGCGAGTATCGCGCCGCGTGCGCGGATCATGGCCTGATTTTCGTCGCGCCGGACACCAGCCCTCGTGGCGACGATGTTCCCGATGTCGAGGAATATGACTTCGGAAAGGGCGCGGGCTTTTACGTCGACGCGACGGAAAAGCCGTGGGCGAAGCATTACCGGATGTGGAGCTATGTCACTGAGGAGTTGCCGAAGCTGGTCGAGGCGGAGTTCCCGGCTGACATGACTCGACAGGGGATAACCGGCCATTCGATGGGCGGGCATGGCGCGCTGACGGTCGCGCTTCGTCATCCCGACCGCTTCCGTAGCGTGTCGGCCTTCGCGCCCATCGCCGCCCCGTCGCAGGTCCCGTGGGGGCAGAAGGCGCTGGCGGGCTATCTCGGTGACGGCCGCGCCAATTAGAGCAAACATGATGCGGTCGCGCTGATCGAGGATGGCGGGCGGCTCCCCGAGCTTCTCGTGGATGTCGGCGATGCAGACCCGTTCATCGAAAAGGAATTGCGCCCGGAACTGCTCGAACGAGCATGCGCGGCGGCCGGCATCCCGCTGACGCTTCGGCGCCAGCCGGGGTACGACCATAGTTACTACTTCATCTCGACGTTCATGGCCGATCACATCGGGTGGCATGCGGAGAGACTGCGAGGGGGATAGGGCATGACAGTCAGCCGTCGCGAGTTCGTTCAACTGGCGGCGGCGATGGGCGCCGCGGTGGCGTGGGGCGGGGCGGCGAAAGCGTCGCGCACCAACTGGCGCGAGGTGCGCAACCTCTATCCCGAAGGCGTCGCGTCCGGCGATCCCGATCCCGGCAGCGTCATCCTGTGGACCCGTCGACCCTACGACAATGGTGACCGGCACGGCTTGACCGTCGAGGTAGCCGAGGACGAGGCGTTCAGGCGTGTTGTCGCTACGGCTACCGCGCCGGTGTCGGCAGCGTCGGGCTGGACGACGCGCGTCCTCGTCGGCGGCCTCAAGCCGGCCCACGTCTATTGGTATCGCTTCACCGACAGCGACGGGAATGGCAGCCGCATCGGCCGGACCAAGACTGCGCCTCGAGCCAATGATCCGCGGCCCGTCAAATTCGCGTTCGTCAGCTGCCAGGATGTCAACGAAAGCAAGCTCAACGGCTATCGCCGCATGATCTTCGAGGATGAGCGCGCGCCGCCCGAGGACCAGCTCGATTTCGTCCTGCACCTCGGCGATTTCATCTACGAGGTTGTGCAATATCCGGAAGACGGGAAACCCCGTTACGGCCGGAACCTCTATGAGGTTGCGCGGATTCCAGACGCGCTGAAGGTCGCCATTTTCCATGTCCCGACAACCGTCGAAGGATATCGCGCCGTCTGGAGGGGCTTTCTCGCCGATCCGGACCTGCAGGACGCGCGGGCCCGCTGGCCGTTCGTGTGTATCTGGGACAACCACGAATTCTCGTGGCAGGGTTATCAAAGCGTCCTCAAGAATCCAAAGTTCGAGCAGCCCGCCCAGACGATCAAGGTCGCGGCCAATCAGGTCTGGTTCGAGAATATCCCGGCGCGCGTGAGGGCGCCGAGCGGCAATTTCGACACGTTTGGTTCGGTGCCCGTCAAGAACGTCAAGATCGAGAAATTCGACGATGGCGGCCTGGGCCAGGAGCCGAACAATATCGCCGCGGTGAACAGCCTGATCATCTACCGGGCGCTGCGCTACGGCCGTCACCTCGACCTGCTGCTTACCGACGAGCGCAGCTATCGCGGGCCGAACCCGTTCGACGAGTCTTCGACCGACAAGCTTGCCGACTGGGGCGATTTCCAGATGTTCCCCGACGACCTGCTCCAGGCGCTGGATGGAGGGCGCGCCTTCAACGGCGGCAATCCGCCGGCGGAGCTTGAGTTCAACGGCATGAAGGTTCCCAATCCCAGCAAGGACAAGCCGCCGCAGACCATCCTTGGAGCCAGGCAGAAAGCGTGGTTCAAGAACCGCTTGCGCGCCTCGAGCGCCAGTTGGAAGATCTGGGGAAGTTCGCAATCCACCCTGGAACAGCGCGCCGATCCTGAAAACCTTCCTGACGGGCTGACCAAGCAGAAATGGCCAGCCGGTCGCTTCGCCAACGTTGGGGGCGGAGACTTCGGCAGCGCATGGGCCGAGCGC
>JAFBAM010000196.1 GCA_019247755.1 Sphingomonas sp. | reverse complement strand
CGCTCCGCGATCAGCTCGGCGAACGGCGGGATATTGCCGTCGCGCTCGATCAGTGTCGGCGTTGCCCCGATGCGGCCAACGAAGCCTTCGTACAGGCTCCAGACCGCATCGCTGATTGGCGCATCGTGGCTGTCGATCAGCAGCGTGCCTTCATCGTCGAGGGCATGACCCGCCAAATGGATTTCACCGACCAGCTTAGCCGGGATCGCCTCGAGCCACGCAGCGGCGTCGAAGCCGAGGTTATGCGCACCGACGGCGACGTTATTGAGGTCGATCAGCAGCTTGCAGCCCGTCCGGCGCGCAAGCTCGCTGAGGAAGCTCGTCTCGCTCCATTGGTGGTCCAGGAGCGCAAGATAATGGGTGGGATTCTCGATCAGGATCTCGCGTCCGAGCGCGTCCTGGACCCGGCCGATGTTGGCGGCGAGGCGCTTCAGCACCTCATTGGTGCGCGGCACGGGCAGCAAATCGGGAAAGCATCGCCCGTCGAGCCGCGACCAGGCGAGATGCTCCGAGACCAATGCCGGCTCGAACCGGTCGACCAGCCGCTTCAGCGCGGCGAGATGATCAGGGTCGGGATCGGCGGCACCGGCAAGCGACATGCCGACGCCGTGAAGCGACAGCGGACGTTCGCGCCGGATCGCTTCGAGCATCGCGAGGCGTGGACCGCCCGCGACCATGTAATTTTCCGCATGGATCTCAAACCAAAGATCCGCCGCCGGCGCGGCAAGCGCCTCTGCGAAATGCTCGGCCTTGAAGCCGACACCGGCGGCGGGAGTCATTGGTGCTTACCGCGCGACCGGTGTGAGCGAACCGTTGCCCTTGGGCGTCTTGATCGACGCGCAGGTGCCGCGGGTCACATACTTCCAGGCATCGCCCTGGTAATTCTTCTTGGACGTGCCCGCGCAGGTCGTGCCGGCGCCGGCCTTGCAGTCATTCTTGCCGGCCAGCGAAATGCCGTAGCACTTGTCCTTGCCGGGCTGCGGCGCGACCGGGCCGGCCTGGGCGGCAGCCGCCGTCAGCGACGCGAGAGCGGTCGCAGCGGCGAATGCGTTGAGCTTGTTCATATGGTTCTCCTGATGCTGCCCCAACAAAAGGATGTGGCGCCCCGCGAGGGGCAACGCGGGACGCCACGGGAGTGCCGGCAGAGCGCGGGAGCGCAGGGTTGCCGGCGGGAAGCTTACATCGAGCCGTCGGCCTTCCCGGAGTGGAAGACGTCCGACGAAAGGACGACCGCGGGCACCTTGCCGTGGTTGACCCAATAGTGGCTGAGGCCCTCGGCCTCGCGGCTGATGTCGCCGGCCTTGTGCTGGATCGGAACCGAGCAGGCCGAGCTATATTCGGTGATCGAACCGGACAAAGTGTAGATCAGCGCGGGGCGATCCTTGTGGCTGTGCAGCGGAACGATTCCACCCGGCTGAATGACCAGGCGGCGCGTGCGGAGCATGCGGCCGTTGACGCCAATCTCGGAGCCGAGGTCGACGGCGCCGATGACCGTGTCCGTCACGCCCTTCGGCATGGTCGGCGCATTGGCGAGGTTCATCGCGCCGGGCTTCGGGCACAGGCCCGCAGCAGCGTTGGCGGGGGAAGCGAAAGCAAGCGCGGCGGCGAGAACGGCCGAGCTGGTGATCATGGTCTTCATCATGGTGACTGTCCTGTTCGTTGATCAAAATCGGGCCGCCGCGAAGCCGGCTGTGCTGGACGCGGGATCTTTCTTTCTCCCGGCGCCGCCGAGCTCAGGCCCGGCCTCGTGGCGTGATTTGAAAATTACGGGAGCGGCGCCGAGCAGCCCAATCGCATGTCGGCATAAAGTCGATGCACAAACGGCATTTCAGTAACCCGCGCGCGTCCGGCAAATTCCTGGTCAATCAACAGGAGACGGACCCATGGACATGCCCGCCGTAAAGATGATGCGTGACAGCGCGAAGCCGCTCGACGGCCGCGTCGCGATCGTCACCGGTTCGACCAGCGGCATCGGCCTTGGAATCGCCCGCGCGTTCGCCGCCGCCGGCGCGGATGTCGTGCTCAACGGGATCGCCGACCAGCGCGTGATCGACGAGCTCTGCAGCGAGTGCGCGGGCCTGGGCAAGCGCGCGGTCTATGACGGCGCGAACCTGATGGAGGGCGACGCCTGCGCCGGCCTCGTGAACAATACGGTACAGCGCTTCGGCCGGCTCGACATCCTGGTCAACAATGCCGGAATTCAGCACGTCTCACCGATCGAAGATTTCCCGGTCGAGAAGTGGAACGCGATCATCGCGCTCAACCTGTCGGCCGCCTTTCATACGATCCGCACCGCGATGCCGGTGATGAAGCAGGCCGGCTTCGGCCGGATCATCAACGTCGCTTCGGCCCACGCGCTGGTCGCTTCGCCGTTCAAGAGCGCCTACGTCTCGGCCAAGCACGCCATCCTCGGCCTCACCAAGACGGTGGCGCTCGAAGCTGCCCGCGACGGCATCACCTGCAACGCAATCTGTCCAGGCTATGTCTGGACGCCGCTCGTCGAGAAACAGATCGACGACACCGCCAAGGCGCGCGGCATCACGCGCGATGAAGTCATCAATAATGTGCTGCTGGCTGCACAACCGAGCAAGCGCTTCGCGACCGTCGAGGAACTCGGCGACCTCGCGCTGTTCCTGAGCTCGCCCGGCGCCACGTCGATCACGGGCACGGCCATCAGCATGGATGGAGGATGGACCGCCCAATGACCCAGCACCCGCAACCCCAACCCGTGACCCTGTGCCCGCATCTCGCTGCCGCCGTCCTCTGGATGAGCAAGACCACGAGGACCCCGCGGCGCGGCAAGCCAAAGATCCGTTATGCCCGGGCCGTGCGCCCGGCCGTGGACGATCTGCTCGCGCTGTAATGGCCAGACGCCCGCGCGTGGTGATTGTCGGAGCTGGCTTCGGGGGCCTCGAGGCTGCCAAGCGGCTCGCAGGCAAAGCGGTCGACGTCACGGTCGTCGACCAGCGCAACCACCACCTCTTCCAGCCCTTGCTCTACCAAGTCGCGACTGCGGCGCTGTCACCGGCCGACATTGCCGCGCCGATCCGCTCGATCCTGGCGAAGGCGAAGAATGTCCGAGTGCTGCTCGACAGCGCCGTCGGGCTGATGCCGCTGGTCAACCGCCTCTGCCTAAAGACCGGCCGCACACTCTCTTACGACTGGCTGATCCTCGCGACCGGCGCGCGGCATTCGTACTTCGGCCATGATCATTGGGCCCGGTTCGCGCCCGGCATCAAGTCGATCGAGGACGCGACGGCGGTCCGCCGGCGAGTCCTGCTCGCGCTCGAACGGGCGGAGACCGAGCTCAACCTCAACGTCCGCGATGGCCTGCTGACCTTCGTCGTCATTGGCGGCGGTCCGACGGGGGTCGAAATGGCGGGAGCGATTGCAGAGCTGGCACGCCAGTCCGTGTCGCGCGACTTTCGCTCGATAACGCCCCACTGTTCTCGCGTTATTCTGATCGAAGCGGGACCACGGCTGTTGCCGGCGTTTCCCGAAGCTCTTTCGGAACGGACGCAGCGCGCCCTCGAGCAGCTGGGTGTGGAAGTTCGCCTCGGCGAGCCGGTCACCGACATCGGCCGCAATCACGTCAGCGTCGGACACGATTCGATCGTCAGCCAC
>JAFBAM010000164.1 GCA_019247755.1 Sphingomonas sp. | reverse complement strand
TTTCGCAGCCGCTCGTGAGTCTCGAGCATGAATTCATGAAAATGCACGCGGCGCTTCGGCTGAATGTCGATCTCCGCAAAGGCGAGGTCCATCAACATCGATTTGCCGCGACCGACACCACCCCAAAGATAGACACCAGCAGGCCCGTCGCTCTTTGAGGCGAACAAGCGCGAGAAGAAGCCGCCACCTGAAGCCGAGGCGAGTGAATCCAGCGCTGCGACCGCGCTCGCTTGAGCGGGATCGGGTTTCAGCTCTTTGGCAGCGATCAGTTCGTCGTAGGCGACCCGTACGGGTCCGCTCATCTGGCCGATGGTCCGTTCGGCCGGTTCACCTTCTTCAGCGTGCCGCTGAAGCTGTAGCAATTCTCGCCATTCTGCTTGACGACGCCCTGCAGGAAGGCGTGGCCGCGCGTCTGTTTCACCAGTTCCACATGCGAATCCAGCGGGCTCCCCGCCTGCCCGCGCGCGAGGAAGTGCGTGGTGAGGTCGAGCGTCACATAATGCGCCCGCTCCATCCCGGCGCAGAGACCACCGGCGAACATCGACATGTCGATGAAGCTCATGATCGCGCCGCCGTGGATCGATCCGCCCATGTTCATATGGTCTTCGGTCGGGAACATGCGCGCGATCCCGCGGCCGGGGCCGTCCGGCTTGAACAAGAGACGGCCGGTCGCCGCAGCAAAGCTCGAGCGCGGGAAATCGCCCCAGCTGAACCAGCCGGGATTATCGGGATCAGGCGTCGCGCCGCGCGGTACGCCGACGTCCTCCAGTCCTTCCGCCTGATATTGCTCGTCGCTCAAGCTGCTCGTGCCCTTTGTTCGTCGCGATCCGTCAAGCGGCTCGCTCGGCAATCAGCTTCTTGGTTTCCGCGATCGCCTTCGCCGGGTTGAGGCCTTTGGGACAGACGTTCGCGCAATTCATGATCGTGTGGCAGCGGTAGAGACGGAACGGATCCTCGAGCGTGTCGAGCCGCTCGCCGGTCGCCTCGTCGCGGCTGTCGGCAAGCCAGCGGTAGGCCTGCAGCAGGATCGCAGGACCGAGGAACTTGTCACTGTTCCACCAATAGCTCGGGCAGCTGGTCGAGCAGCAGAAGCAGAGGATGCACTCGTATAGCCCGTCGAGCTCGGCGCGGTCGTCAGGCGACTGCAGGCGCTCGCGCGACGGGGCGGGGCTCGCGGTCTTCAGCCACGGCTGGATCAGCGCATATTGGGCGTAGACGTGTGTCAGGTCGGGGACGAGATCCTTCACCACCTCCATGTGCGGCAATGGCGTGATCTGGACATCGCCCTTCAAGTCATCGATCGCGGTCGTGCAGGCGAGGCCGTTCCTGCCCTCCATGTTCATTGCACAGGACCCGCAGATGCCCTCGCGGCACGAACGGCGGAAGGTCAGGGTCGGGTCGATCTCATTCTTGATCTTGATGAGGGCGTCGAGAACCATCGGCCCGCACTTGTCGAGATCGATCGTGTAGCGGTCGAAGCGCGGGTTTGCGCCGCTGTCCGGATCGTAGCGGTAGATCTTGAACGTCTTGAGCCGCTTGCCCTGTTCGGACTCCCAGGTCCGGCCCTTGGTGATCTTGCTGTTCTTCGGAAGCGTGAACTCGGCCATGCGAGGCCGCTAGCACGTGGCGGCGGCCAAAGAAAAGGCCGCCCGGTCACGCGGACGGCCTCTTCGCATACTGAACTCCGTGTCTATCGCAGCAACGCGCTGATCACCTGCTGGATTAGCATGGTCCGAGGATCGACCTGGTAGAGGTAGCCATCGTTGTAATAATAACGGTACCGCGAGTTGAGGTCGTAGCGGCGCCGCAAGTCGTACGGGATGCGGTTGTACGTGTAATAAGACCCGTAGCTGTTCTGCCAGTGGTCGCCGCGACCCCAGCGCTTTGCATGGCCTGGCGGCATGCAGCCATTGTGCTTCTTTGCCAGACCCGGCGGGCAGCCGCCACGGCCGTAGCCATAATCATTGTCGTATCCGTGGCCATGGCCATGGCCGTGGCCGGGATCAGCCTGGGCCGGGCCGGCAACGCCTAGCGCCGCAGCGCCGGCGAGAAGGAATAGCATTTTCATAGGCTCACCTTTGTTGTCATGCGGGCTGAACGTTCGTTGAGCGAAATAGTTACGCCATAAGAAGGCCGCTGGATCGTGCCGCCGACCTTCCCAGTGCGGCTCGACTATCGGGTCAGCGCGTCGATGACGCGCGTGACAGCGTAGGTCGTCGGATCGACCTGGTAGATGTAATTGTCACGATAGACGTAACGATACCGCGGGTTGAGGTCGTATCGTTGGACGTAGGTACGCGGCAGCGAGTTGTAGGCCGTGTAACCATAGCGCGGACCGAAGCGATACCCGACGCGGTAGCCTGCGCGCCGCGCTTGCTTTGCCGTCAGCCGCTTCCACTGAACGCAATGGCCATTGCGGTACTTCGTGCACTTCGTGACGTTGGTGTAGCGCTTGGCATCGGCCGGCATCGCTGTGAGCGCGACGGCAGCAGCGCCGAGGGCGAGAAAGGTCTTGGTCATTCCAAAATCTCCGTTTGGGGAACGCCAAACCAACGTGCGGTTTCGGAGGCGGTTTCAGCGTTCATCTGGGAGCAATGAGATTTCATCCTGCGGTAAGGTCGGCCTGCCGGTTGCCCCTTGGGTGCCACCTCGCTAATCGGGCGGCGCGCTCCTCAAGCGGCGACTCCCTTGGCTCCGCCGCAGTGAACACAAGAAAGGTTGGAAGGCGGCCTCATGGCTCGGAAGAAGATCGCGCTCATCGGCGCCGGAATGATCGGCGGAACCCTGGCTCACCTCGCCGCCATGCGGGAGCTTGGCGACATCGTCCTGTTCGACGTCATCGAGGGCGTTCCTGAAGGCAAGGCGCTCGACATCGCCCAGGCCGGCCCCGTCGACGATTTCGATGCCAAGATGAAGGGCACGACCGATTACGCGGACATCGCGGGCGCGGACGTTTGCATCGTTACCGCTGGCATCGCCCGCAAGCCGGGCATGAGCCGCGACGACCTCCTCGGCATCAACCTCAAGGTGATGAAGGCGGTCGGCGAAGGCATTTGCAAGCACGCCCCCGACGCTTTCGTGATCTGCATCACCAACCCGCTGGACGCGATGGTCTGGGCGCTGCGCGAGTTCTCCGGCCTTCCGCACAACCGCGTCGTCGGCATGGCCGGCGTGCTCGACAGCGCGCGCTTCCGCCACTTCCTAGCCGAAGAGTTCAACGTCAGCGTCGAGGACGTGACCGCCTTCGTGCTCGGCGGCCACGGCGATACGATGGTCCCGGTCGTCAATTATTCGACCGTCGCGGGCATCCCCATCCCCGATCTCATCAAGATGGGCTGGTCGACGCAGGAGAGGATCGACGCGATCGTCAAGCGCACCCGCGGCGGCGGCGGCGAGATCGTCGCGCTGCTGAAGACGGGCTCGGCCTACTACGCCCCCGCGACCAGCGCGATCGCGATGGCCGAGAGCTATCTGAAGGACAAGAAGCGGGTGCTGCCCTGCGCCGCGCACCTCACCGGCCAGTATGGCGTCGACGACCTCTACGTCGGCGTCCCGTGCGTGATCGGCGCCGGCGGTGTCGAGAAGATCGTCGAGATCGAGCTCGACGCCCAGGCCCGCGAGAACTTCAACGTCAGCGTCGACGCGGTGAAGGAGCTGCTCGAGGCCTGCAAGCAGATCGACAACAGTCTCGCCGAAGAAGCGGTCGCGTGAGTTATAGCTGATGCTTCTCGTGGCATTCCTAATGGCGGCGGCCGCACAGCCCGTGGGCGGAAAAACGGAGCTTGCTCCCGCGCAAGTCCCCGAACTCGTCGCAGCCGCCCTGAACTGCTTTGAATCGATAGAGGCTAGTCAGGTGAACATGTCGCGCCTGAGGAGCGCGGGTTGGGTTGAACGCCTCGACAAGAACGGCCAACCAGAAACCGCTGGAGGGCATGCATTTCAGCGGAGCGGCCTCACTGCCGAGATTGCGGTGGTCGGACGAGTTTGCAGCCTGGTCGCGCCAGTAAAATCATTCGACGACGTTCAAGCAACTTTGATGAAACTCGATGATGCCATCCACCCCGATGGCATCCGCGAGGTAAAGGAAGGGATTCTCCTCACCAAGGACCACAGGTCCGTGCTGTTCTGGGTTGGAAATCCTACGACGCGATCACCGGCTGCGGTAAGAATCGACGCCAGTTTCATGGAGACGAAATAGATGTCGATTTTGGTCGACCGCCATACCAAAGTCATCACTCAGGGGATGACCGGCGAGACGGGCACGTTCCACACGCAGCAGGCACTTGCCTATGGCACGCAGATGGTCGGGGGCGTCACGCCGGGCAAGGGCGGCACCGAGCACCTTGGCCTGCCGGTGTTCGACACCGTGCATGAGGCGGTGGCGAAGACCGGCGCGACCGCTTCCGTCATCTACGTTCCGCCGCCATTCGC